>NZ_JBFUHN010000078.1:0-29916 GCF_056402375.1 Variovorax sp. P4_B10
AAGCTCCACTGCACGACTCGCTCAGCTTGCGATAGCAAATGAGTTTTTATTTTTGAGCTACTCATCAAAGCAGCCAATGAGGTGCTTCCCTTTGCGTATTCATTCTCTAGTTGTTCAGATGCATCAGCACAATCAAGGTAGAGATCCATTCGACTACTTGGAATCTCTGAACGCTCTGAGACCAATCCCTGTAGTTCCGCAAGGCCATCTAACCAAAATCCAAGTTGAGACTCTTGTCCCGCGTCTCGGAGTAAGTTCTGCGTCATCCCAGTCGCTACTCGCAATAGCAAACTTGCCCTTGCAAGGGCAGGCCTTGGCGTTGCGGGGGACGCAGAATAGTCTTGAGCATGCTGAAGCAATGGGTGATCTGCCTCCAGAGGATTCGCAAGAAAGTCGATCGGTATCGACTGAAGCACGGGAGCAGCACCGACGAGCCTTTCATAAGCCGCACGCAGCTCTGCCTCCAAAACGTTGGCAGCAATAGGATCAGGAGTGCCGTGTAGCCGCAACGAGTCACTGGCTTCTTTTCGCAGCGCTGATCGCACTATGTGTTTGTCTAGTTGAAGGAACGCGGCTCCCGGCGAAGGTTCGAGAACTCGCCAAAGCGATGTCACTAGTTCCATACTCTCTTGGACGTTTGCTCGATGCGGAGTGAGGATATGAGGGTTGTAGCTGCAGCGATTCCTAAATCCTTTGTCCTCAGCTCCAACTTCCAAGTCATACAACCAATCCGAAATCCATCCCGAAGACGTTGTCGCCGCGTTTACACCTGGGTACGCGTACTGAACAATATCCGGGACGGATTCTCCAAAAATGCGAGTTGCAGCTGCAATTGCCGCGCTCGCCCCGGTAGAACTCTTAATCAAGAAGCCGAGAGCGAGCCACACCATCTCGTGCGTGGGATGCCGTCCTAGCGAATGAATCGCACCGTGTGCATCGAGTACGCAGTTCCAAGTGTTGAAGGCCCCACAGCCCGAGGCTGAAAGAATAGATTGAGCAGCACGCAGTTCAGCGTAGTACGCAAAGTGCCAAGATGAATGTGCATCACCCATGAGATACGAGTGCAGCGCCCTCGAAAGGTAACTCCAGCCGTCAGCACAATGTGTTGGTGCCGCGGCAGCCAAATACTCAGACAAGGAAGCACCCGGAATCGCCTGCGCCCCTCCAGGTCGATGATCTTTGTCGATGCCCGCAACGGCAACATGCGCACCTGGCAGCCACGCGCCAGTTACAGGGAATGCAAAACCGGTCATCGCTTGGACGATAGACGTCCGATCCGCAAGTAAGAGTGTTGCCTCTTCAGCAGAGCTAAAAGTTGGGGCAGCCATCCTCAGCTCTTCTCGCTTGCCAGGATCTGCGCAGCTACCTCACCTAGTTCTGTGTTCTCTTTTGCGAGCAAGCCAAGAAGCTCTTGACGTACCCGACCATACCCACCGGTTCCTCGGAATCCCACCTTGGTTAACTCCTCCTCAGGCGTCAGATCCGGGGCATCACTCGAGCGCCAATCAAACTCCGCCAAGATCGCGACAGCCTGCGCAATCTCGTTCTGAAATGGCTGCTCCGCCATCTCGACGAGACTTCGGTCGATATCCTCGCTTCGAGTTTCTCCCGCATCAATATCGTCCATCCGCCATTTGTCCAGTTGAAGCCTGCTCGCAGAGCGATACAGAACATCGTTAAGCGCAATGCAGAATCCGCGAACCCCTTGCTCCTGATTCAGGAGAGTTTTTGGCCCAAGGAACGCGAGGTCAAAGCCATCCTGTAAATCAATCTGCGGCGCAGTTGGCTCACGGAGCGAGGCCGGCCAACCCTCTACCTTGCTAGCTACCGCGTCGCGCAATTTCTGCCAGAGAAAAATAAGAAACGCGGCCTGCTGCGGCCGACTCCAGTCCAATGGTCCCGTTGTCGACGACAGGTTCGCCGCAAAAAGCCCCTTCCGACTTCTTCCTACCAGACCCGGGCTTAGAAACGAGTTGTAGATCGCCTGCACCCATCCCGCTTGGGAGACCCAGCCTGACTTTCGCTCGCCCAGCATGTTGATACGCCCCTTCCATGGACTCGCACTGTGACGGAAGAGCAAATCAGTAAGTTCTTGCGCTCGCGCTTCACGGTATACGTGCACGGCAGAGACACTTTCCAGCCAATCCTGCGTTCGAAGCAACGGAAATAAGTCATAAGCATGACTTGGATTTATCTTCTTTGGCGAAACATTGATTGACCAGAAAAGATAGGCTTGCCATCCCATGTCCAATCCATGAAACGCCACTACCGGAAGTTCGAAGTCATCCGGTAGTCCAGACGCCTCGTCGAACGCAAAGAGACGGTGTTGCCCATCGATAACTTCAATCGGCGCCAAGCCCTTTGGCTCCCAAGCACTTTCAGCAACTCCACTTGGCAAGACGATCTGTACCGCACCATTCGTCACTTCCACTTCGAGCGCATCTGACGCATCCACTGTCTTGCCTCGACGTTGATCTCCAGGCTTGAGAAAGTTGACGACGATTGCCGTTGGAAGCCACCCGGGCTTCTTGAGCGAGTCGTTGGCCTCGTCGGCTTTTTGTTTTCCAGATAAATCACCGAAGGGATAGCCGGCACGGACATACTCTCCGATCTTCTGCGATCGGTCTTTCTCGTGCAGTCGCTGTATGCCTGTTGCGTCAGAACCTTCGCGCCTCCGAACATACACACCCGATAGTTTGCGCAGCTGCTTGGCGGACATCGAGAAGACCAAGAGCTGTTCGGGCGGCTTCTTACGCTCGTTTGCTTCAGGAAACGGGTATCCATCCCACTCAGCAAGCCATTGCTTGCACTGGATGGCGGCGATGCGTTGCTGATTCTTGGTCAAGAGATCCCCTCATTCCTGTAAGAGTAGCCATCTAGCCGACGAAGCGTCAGCCATACCGAGGAGTACGTGTCTCCCGGCTTATTTCTGTGGCCGAATAATAAGGCCACCCAAATGTGTTTCAGCCCCGCATTTAGCCTTGGGGATCGAACAAAGTACGGGGCAACAAATGACAGCCTGTCTAGCAATGCGAACCAGTTGTCAACGCGAGCCTACTCTCCGAGATGAACGCCTGCTGTGCAGGCATTTATTATTGATTTGAAGTCAATATTATTGTTCTGAACTGAGGGTTTTTCTGCAAAGGTAATCCCAAGACACTCCTCCACATCCAAGAAGGAGTGCCCTCATGCCAATCGCCCTACTCGCGCTGACCCTCAGCGCCTTCGCCATCGGGACGACCGAGTTCGTCATCGTTGGCCTCATCCCCACGGTCGCCGCCGACCTCGGCATCGGCCTTCCCTCGGCCGGCCTGCTGGTCAGCCTCTACGCGCTGGGCGTCGCCATCGGCGCGCCGGTGCTCACCGCCCTCACGGGCAAGCTGCCGCGCAAGGCGCTGCTGCTCGGGCTGATGGCCCTCTTCACGCTCGGCAATCTGCTGGCGTGGAAGGCGCCGAGCTATGAATCGCTGATTGCCGCCCGCGTGCTCACGGGGCTGGCGCACGGCGTGTTCTTCTCGATCGGCTCGACCATCGCCACCGGCCTGGTGCCGAAGGAAAAGGCCGCCAGCGCCATCGCGATCATGTTCACCGGGCTCACGGTGGCGCTGGTCACGGGGGTGCCGCTGGGCACGTTCATCGGGCAGCACTTCGGCTGGCGCGAAACCTTCCTGGCCGTGTCCGCGCTGGGCGTGATCGCCTTCATCGGCAGCTGGATCTTCATTCCCCACAACATCCGCCACACGCCGCCGGCCTCGCTGGCGCAGCAGGCCAAAGTGCTTGGCGAGCCGCGCCTGTTGCTGGTGTATGCCAAGACGGCCATCGGCTACGGCGGCTCGTTCATTCCCTTCACCTTTCTCGCGCCGATCCTCACGGACGTGTCGGGCTTCAGCGCCGGCGCGGTGGGCTGGGTGATGCTGGTGTACGGCGTGTCGGTGGCGGTGGGCAACATCTGGGGCGGCAAACTGGCCGACCGCATGGGGCCGATTCCGGCGCTGAAGATCATCTTTGCGCTGCTGGCCGCGGTGCTGCTGGTCTTCAACTTCGCGGCGCCGCACAAGTGGCTGGCGCTGGTGGCGGTGCTGATGTGGGGCGCCGTGGCCTTCGGCAACGTGCCGGGCCTGCAGGTGTATGTGGTGAAGCAGGCCGAACGCTTCACGCCGCAGGCGGTGGACGTGGCCTCGGGCCTGAACATCGCGGCCTTCAACCTGGGCATTGCCCTCGCGGCCTGGGCCGGCGGCCTGATCGTGACGCACCTCGGGCTGATGCACACGCCCTGGATCGGCGCGCTGGTGGTGCTGGTGTCGCTGGCCCTCACGCAGTGGAGCGGCACGCTGGACCGCCGCGCCGGCATTCCGGTGCGGGCCTCGGGGCCGATGCCGGTCGGCCACTGACCGCCCTCTTTCTTGCCTCTCTCCATTTATTTGTTTATTGATTCAAACGCACAAGGACAACACCATGACATCCAACAACACCATTCCCACCTTCGGCCTCGGCACCTTCCGCCTCAAGGGCCAGGTGGTAATCGACTCGGTGAAGAACGGCCTCGACGTGGGCTACCGCACGATCGACACGGCGCAGATCTACGGCAATGAGGCCGAGGTGGGCCAGGCCATCGCCGAAAGCGGCGTGGCCCGCAAGGACCTGTTCATCACCACCAAGATCTGGACCGACAACTACGCCAAGGACAAGCTGGTGCCCAGCCTGAAAGACAGCCTCGCCAAGCTGCGCACCGACCATGTGGACCTGACGCTGATCCACTGGCCCTCGCCCGGCAACGCGGTGCCGGTGGCCGAGTTCATGGGCGCGCTGGCCGAGGCCAAGGCGCAGGGGCTCACCAAGCACATTGGCGTGTCGAACTTCAACATCGCGCTGATGAAGGAAGCCATCGCGGCCGTGGGCACGAAGGAGATCGCCACCAACCAGATCGAGCTGCACCCGTACCTGCAGAACCGCAAGGTGGCGGAGTTCGCAAAGAGCCAGGGCATCCACATCACCTCGTACATGACGCTGGCCTACGGCAAGGTGATTGCCGACCCGGTGATCAAGGCGATGGCCAAGGCGCACGACGCGACGGCCGCGCAGGTGGTGCTGGCCTGGGCGATGCAGCTGGGTTACGCGGTGATTCCGTCGTCGACGAAGCGCGCGAACCTTGAGAGCAATCTGAAGGCGCAGCAGCTGCGGCTGACGGATGCCGAGATGGCGCAGATCGCGGCGCTCGACCGCGGCGAGCGGCTCACCGACCCGGCCGGCCTGTCGCCGGCGTGGGACTGAGCTGTCGGCCACACCGTCGCTTCGGCGGCCTGAGGCCGGCACGACACGCCCTCGACGGGCAAAAAGTTGCTTGACCCTCTCGCAACGTCACGGTCTACGATGCCTTTCACTTGAAGAGAGAGAGAAGGCGGAGAAGGCATGTTTCTGAAGATCGGCGAACTCGCCCGGCGCGCGGGCCTCACCGTGCGCGCACTGCGGCACTACGGCGACATCGGTCTGCTGGTGCCATCCGAACGTTCCAGCGGCGGCTACCGCCTGTACGACCGCAAGGACGTGGCGCGGCTCTACCGGATCCAGGCACTGCGGCGGCTCGATCTTTCGCTGACCGAGATCGGCGCACTGCTCGACAAGAACGCCGCCGGCGGGCTGTCGGACATCGTCGAGCGGCAGGTGGCGCAGCTCGACCGCGAGATCCGGCAGGCGTCTGCCCTGCGCACGCACCTGCTGGCGATGCAGGGCCAGTTGCAGGCGAGCGAGGAGCCGGCCATCGACGACTGGTTGGTCGCGCTCGAAAGCATGGTCGCCGGCTCGAAGTATTTCAGCGACGACGAACTGCGCACGCTGACCTCGCAGCGCGACAGCCTGGCCGAGGCGGCCGCGCCCGAGCGCGCCGGGCTCGCAGCCCTGCTCCACGAACTGGTCTCGACGGGCGCACCGCCCGAAAGCCCGCAGGCGCAGGCACTGGCCCGCCGCTGGATCGCACTGCTGCTCGAAGAAACCGGCGGCGATGAAGGCCTGCTGATGAAGCTCTACAGCATGCATTGGAACGAGCCTTCGCTGCATTCATTGACGGGTGTCGACCGGGACGGCATGCGCTACATCTCGCAGGCCATGGCCTTCGCGCGCCTGCAGCTGTATGCCGCGTACTGCAGCGCCGACGAAATGACGGCGCTGCGCTCGCACTACGTCGCGCAGACCGACGCATGGCCACCGCTCATTGCCGACGTGCGGCATCGAATGCTGCAAGGCACGCCCGCGGGCAGCGCGGAAATGCGCGTGCTCGCGCTGCGGTGGCAGGCGCTCTCGCTGGCCAAGGCAGGCGGCGACGCGGCGTTGCACGTCAAGCTGCTGGACGCGTTCCGCAGCGACCCAGCCTTGCGCGCCGGCTCCGGCATCGACACGCCCCTGGCCGCCTACATAGGGCAGGCCATCGCGCAGCTCGATGCAGCGCCCACCCCGATCCCCTGAACGAATCCGCAAGGACAAAAGAACGTGAACGCACCGACACAGGCCAACCCTCATTTCTTCACCGGCAACTACGCGCCGATCTCCGAGGAGCACGACATCGCGGTGCTCGACACCGAAGGCACCATCCCGCCCGGGCTTTCAGGCAGCCTCTACCGCGTGGGGCCGAATCCGCACCATGCACCGCGCGACGGCAACTACCACTGGTTTTCCGGCGACGGCATGGTGCATGCATTCCACATCGACGAGGGCCGGGTGTCGTACAGCAACCGCTGGGCGCGCACGCCCAAGTGGCAGCTGGAAAACGAGACCGGGCGCGCGCTCTTCGGCACCTTCGGCAACCCGGCCACCAGCGACCCGCTGGCGCAGGGCCGCAACGGCGGCACGGCGAACACCAACATGCTGTGGCACGGCAACCGGTTGTTTGCGCTGGAAGAGTCGCACCAGCCCTTCGAGCTCGATGCGCATACGCTGGCATCCAAGGGACACCAGAGTTTTGGTGACCGCCTCATGTCGCGTTGCACTGCGCACCCGAAGGTCGACCCAGAAAGCGGCGAGCTGCACTTCTTCGCCTACTCGCCCGACGGCCCGGGTTCGCCGACCATGCTCTACGGGGTGATGGACCGCGATTGCGAAGTGACCGGGCTGCAGTCGTTCACCGCGCCGTACGCCAGCATGGCGCACGACTTCATGGTGACGCGCGGGCATGTGCTCTTTCCGGTCATGCCGCTGACGCTCAGCGTGGAACGCGCGATGCGCGGCAAGCCCTTGCTGGCGTGGGATGCGCAGCTGCGCACGCATGTGGGCGTGATGCGGCGCGGCAGCGCCACCGACACCCTGCGCTGGTTCGAGGCCGAGGCCTGCCATGTGTTCCATGTGATGAATGCGTGGGACGACGGCGACACGCTGGTGGCGTATGTGATGCAGTCGGAAACGGCGCCGGGCCTGCCCGATGCCGAAGGCCGGCCCGGCGACCCCGAGGCCATGGCCGCGCGCCTGTGCCGCTGGACCTTCGATCTCGCAGGCACCGGCGCCGGATTCCGCCGCGAATACCTCGACGATCTGGTGGCGGAATTCCCGCGCATCGACGAGCGCTACGCGGGGCGCCGCAACCGCTACGGCTTCTACACCTGCCATGCCACGCAGCGCCCGCGGGGCGATGCCGAGAGCGTGCTCTACGACAGCCTGGCCCGCTTCGATTTCGAGACCGGCGAGCGCTGCATGTACACGCTCCCGCACGGGGACGTGGTGTCGGAGCCGGTGTTCGTGCCGCGCACCGCCGATGCGGCGGAGGGCGACGGCTGGCTGCTGGCGGTGGCATGGCGGGCGCAGGAAAAGCGCAGCGACCTGCTGGTGCTCGACGCGACCGACGTGGCCGCCGGGCCTGTGGCGATCGCACGGCTCCCGCATCGCGTGCCGTTCGGCTTTCATGGGAACTGGCGCAGCAACGCCGGGCACGGCAGCCGGCGTGCGTTCACTCGGTCTTGATGGCCTCGACCTGGATACGCAGCGTGACGTCGGGCTTGAAGCCCCATTGCGGCTGGTGGTCGAGCCCGAAGGCATCACGCTGCTCGGGGTCGATCTCGCAGGTGGCGGGTAGCGGACAACCCGGCGTGCGAGGAGAAAACCTGGTTCAGGCGATGCGCCGTGTGCGACGATCGCGGGCGGCTGCTTTCGGCAAAGCCCTGCGCGCCACAAGGCGGTGATCAGAACAACAACAGGACATTCACGCATGCGATTCCTCATCGGGCTGCTCGCACTCGGAATTCATTGGGCAGCACTTGCCAGCATGCCCACATGGCGGGGCGTCGAGGTCCGAAAATTCGCGCAATCTGCCGCGCAGCCCGACCTGGTGTATGCCGTTGGCATCGGCATGCTTTTTCGCTCCGACGATCGCGGCCGGACATGGAATTCGTTGCGCATACCTCAACCCGTCACGATCGCCGACCTGCACGTCGATCCAAAGGACGCGCAGCATTTATGGGTGCTTGCCAGCGACCGGGGTAGCGAAGGGAAACCCGGTTTGCATGAATCATTCGATGCGGGACGGCAATGGGTCCAACGCGCGCCATTGAAATTCTCGGAACCGAATGGCGCTGCCGGCGGCAGCTTCCTGCCCACCCGATTGGTCGTTCCTGCCGATGGACAGACTCGCGACTGGTGGGCCTACGACGGCCGCTGGTTCCGTTCGTCCGACAGCGGCCGCACGTGGACTCGGCAGCGCGACGGCGAGCTTGCGTCCAACGCAGTGCAAGGACACTCGTTCAGCTACAGCCTGGACGACGGCGTGCTCTGGCGATCCGGCGATGCGGAGCGGTCCTGGGAGCAGGTCCACGAGTTCGAGAGCCCGGTAAGGACAGGGCGTCGCACGGGCATGCCGTCGAACCTGATCGCGCTCAATGACGACGACCTCGTCGTGCGCAACGGCCAGGGCAACTGGCTGCAAAGCAACGATCGCGGATCGAGCTGGACGCGGGCAAGCAACGGCTTCCAGAACCTGGACCCGCAGCGACCGGACTCTGCAGACACAGGACCTGCAGCACCGTTCGGCGGCGAGACCTGGTGCAGTGTTCATCGCTCACCCGCCGTGGCGACCATGCTGCTGGCGCGTTGCGTCTGGGACAACGGCTCCTTCCCGCGTTCGACCTGCGTTCACGTCAGTACCGATGCGGGCAAGTCGTGGACACCACCACGGACACCAGGGAATCGGCCCGACTCCGGCTGCATGTCCCCTGGCCTGCCTGGAGGGTGGACGTCGACGGCACTGCTGCTGGACGCGGCAGACCCGCAGCGCATGCTGGCCGCGTGGCAGGCCGGTGGTCTTTACCGGAGCGACGATGGTGGCGCAAGCTGGCAGGCGTCGGACACAGGGCTCATGTTTCGCGGCGCCCGGGCGTCCGAGACCGACTGGCTTGCCATGGGCGAGCCTGCCATCGTTCAGGCGGTGCTCTACAGAGACCGCGAGTTGCTCCTGCGCACACTCGCAAGTGGCGTCGATATCAACACCCCGGGCAATCGTTTCGGGGGCGTGCTCGACGCCGATATGGCCGTGCGCGAAAGTGAATCCGAAGGGCGGCGAACCCTCACGCCGATGATGTGGCCCGAGCTGCGCAAATTGGGCGCCACGTCCTTTGCCGTCCCGCAGCCGGACAGAAGAAGACTGCTGACGCGCGCCCTCGAGCTGAAGCTGAACGACATCGCGGAAGAACTGATTCGCCAGGGCTACGACTGGGGGGCCGTCGCCACTACGGCTTCAGGGCCAAGTGAGGATGCACCGGAAGGCGAACTCGGCGAATTGCTGAGCCGGGGCGAGCGCTTCGGATTGGTGCCAGCTCGCGTCGAGCAGTTGATCAGCATGTACATCGAGGCTGCGCGGTTCCCCTCCGCGGACCAGACGACGCTGGACCTGCTGAACGCCAACCGGCCCACGCTGGCCGTCAAGGTGCTGAAGGCATCCAGCCGCATGGTCCCTTTCGATCTGCAGCGCACGCAACCCCGGGCACCGAGGCTGGCGATCGCCGCAGGCCTGTTGAGCGCGGGGAAGAAACCTTGGGCCCGACGGATCTTCGCGACCATACCGAAGGCGGCGATCGAAGCCAACACACTGGCGGCGGATGAATTCATCCGTGCGATCGGAACCGACTGCGACCCGACCGAAGGCGCCTGGTACAGGGAACGAGGCGTTCCGTTGAAATTGGCATGGAGCCACCCACACTGCTTGTCCGACAAGAAGTACCCGGCCTCCGTCAGGCACCGCATGCTGCGCGCGATGGATGCGGACGGTGGCATTCCTCCGGAAAGCTGGAACCTCTGGCTGGATGATGAAGACAAAGCTTGGCTCAGGAAGACGGCGATCTACCAGCGGGATCTGCGCGACGAGAAGGCTCGCGGCAAGGGCATCGTCGGCATTCAACTGGCCAACGACCTGGCGAGCGGCGAACTGGCGGTCAAGGGCATCATTGCGGGCTCAAGCGCCGATGAGCAAGGCCTGCGCCCGGGCGACGTGATCCGGTCTGTGGACGGCCGCTCGACCCGCCTCCAATCACACGGCCAGGTCATCCAGCGGATCATCGGCCAGCCTGGTACATGGGTCAGCCTTGGCCTGCTGCGGGCCGGCCTGCCAATGACAGTGCGACTTCAGCGGCAATTGCGCCCTTGAACCGCCCGACAAGCCGGCACGCGGCGAGAACATGACGACGAAGGGCGAATGAATCGGCGACGGGCGCTTCCTGCACGACGTGACGCAGGGCACCTTCAACGGCCAGCCGTACTTTCGTGCGGGCTTCCTCGGCTACAACAACATGGACCAGCGCTACGAGTGGGTGGCGGCCGGCAACTTCACGCTCATAGCCTACAGGCGTGCAACGACAGCGGGCCGGCCTCCACCGGACAGCCCATCGACATGAAGGGGCAGTTCACCGACCTCGGCATCACGGGCGAGCAGAACGTGGGCAAGAACATTCCGATGCGCACGGTGGTGCGCATCGAAAACGAGAACCGGCATGTGTTCGAGATCTACTTCACCCCGCCCGGCGGCACCGAAGTGCTGGCCGATCGGATGGTGTTCACGCGCGTGCCCTGAGAGCCTGTCTACGATCTTGGGGCTGCGTTGAGGCTTGTTGTTCAGGGCGCGCTCACGCCGACGGTGTGATCGCTCAGAGCACTTGTTGATCGGCCAGCACTACAGCCGCGCCTCTCGTGCACAGGGCACCGGGTGCTCCCCGCAGCGAAATAAAGGAGGAGCGAAGCGGGGGACATTCGCGGAGGGGAGCACCCGGTGTCCTGTGCACGCGCCCCGAACGGACCGCACACCACAACACCTGCAACTCACCCTAACAGGGCATCTGCATGGTCCCGAATAGATCGTAAACAGGCTCTGCGCCCGCTGCACTTGGTGCGCGTTCACTCGGCCTTGATGGCCTCGACCTGGATGCGCAGCGTGACGTCGGGCTTGAAGCCCCACTGCGGCTGGTAGTCGATCCCGAAGGCATCGCGCTTGAAGTGGCCGGATGCGTCGGCGCCGCAGTAGTCGCGCTTGAGCATCGGGTGCGGAACGCACTTGAAGGAATTGATCTTGAGCGACACCGGCCGGGTCACGCCATGCATCGTGAGCTCGCCGGCCAGCGTGGTGGGCGCGCCGTTGATGAAGCCGCCGAGCTTGCCCTTGTAGGTGATGGCGGGGTGCTTGGCGGCATCGAGCTGCTCGGGGCCGGCCACGTATTCGGCCACCTTGGCGTGGCCGAAGTCGATGCTGGCCGTTTCGATGGTCACGTCCACCGTGCCCGTGCCCGCGGCCTTGTCGAGCATGACCTTGCCTGTTGTCTTGTTGAACCTGCCGCGCCATATCGAGAGGCCCATGTGGTCGGCCTCGAAGCTGGGGTAGGTGTGCTCGGGGTCGATCTCGTAGGTGGCGGGCGCGGCCGCGGCGCTGGCGCAGGCGCCGAGGACGCAGAGGGAATACAGAAGTTTGCTTTTCGTCATGGCAGGGCTGTCTCCATCGATGAAGCTCGTTCTTGAAAGGCAGGTTCGGCGTTCCGAATCCGCCGGAGAACGGACTCTAGCGCGTTCGCCTCCACAGGGGTGAGCGCGAGCGCCAGGCGTCGGAACCCGGCCTGGTAGCAGGGCAGCATCAACGCCGCCGTGAGCGCGTGGACGGCGTCGTTGCGCGCGATGTGCTCGTGGCACGCAGCAATGCTTCGGTAGATTTCGAGCGCCTGTGCCACCCGGCCGGCAGGTTGCGGGGTTGCAGTGTTCGTTTCGGTACGCATGCGCGTCATCGCCCAACTCCTTGTGGCGCGCCTCGGATGGCGCCGCAGGACGACTCTATTCAGTCGGGAGCGCAGCGGGGAGTAACAACATCGTCGTGAATCCACCCCCCACAATCGGCCGTCATGCATGCATACCGCCACCTTCTGCCTCTTGCGCTGCTCATCGGGTCGACACACTGCCTTTCGTCCACCAGCATCGACCAGATGCGCTCCAACGATGTGAGCCACGGYCTCTACGAAATACGGGAAGAAGCCCGCAATTTCGTCGCGCGCGAGAACGCGAAGAATCGCGATCAATGGGAGGCGCTGGAGCCCAACCTGAAAGTCTTCGTTCCAAGATGCGCGGTGCCTCTGACAGCGCGATGGGATGCGATCCGGTGGCACGCGATATCGAAGAGCGGGGAACTGTCGGAACGCAGTCGCCGCGTCATCGCCGTGACATGCCCGCGCGCCGCGGGCTCCTCGCCAACGTGGGACGTGCATGTGCCGGTGACGCAGCGTGCAAGCAACTGATCAGGCGTGACCCGTCACTGTCCGCTCCCGCCCTCGTACATCACCTCCTGGTTCTTGCCGGCCCGCTTGGCCTCGTAGAGCGCCTTGTCGGCGGCCTCGATGAGATCGAGAAACGAGCCTTCGCGCGAAGGAATCACCGATGCGCCACCGACGCTCACGGTCAGAAACCCGGCCACCGAGGACTGGCCATGCACCAGCCCCAGGTTCTGCACCGACAGGCGAAGCTTCCTGGCCACGGCGAATGCGCCCTCCTCGGGCGTGGTCCGCATGATCAGCGCAAACTCCTCGCCGCCGAAGCGGGCGACGAGATCGGTCGATCGGCTGACATTCAGCTGCAAGGTGCTCGCCACCTTCTTCAAGACCTCGTCGCCGGCCAGGTGGCCATAGGTGTCGTTGTATTGCTTGAAGTCGTCGATGTCGATCATGAGCACGGAGAGTGCGCTCTGGTCGCGCAGCGCCCGGTTCCATTCCTCCTGGATGTATTCGTCGAAACGGCGCCGGTTGAAGACCCCGGTGAGTCCGTCCGAATGGGTCATTCGCTGCAGCTCGATGTTCTTCTCCATCAGCTGCCGCTGGCTCTCGCGCAGTGCGCGATAGGCCTCGTCGCGCTGCAGCTGGTTCTGGTACGCCTTCGAGTGGTAGCGGATGCGCGCGACCAGTTCGACCTGGCTCGGCAGCTTGACGAGATAGTCGTTGGCGCCGGCCGCGAAGGCGTCGCCCTTGGCCGCCGGGTCTTCCTTGGTGGACAGCACCACGATCGGTATGTCCGCGGTGGCCGGATTGGCACGGTACCGGCGAACCAGCGTCAGGCCGTCGATGGTGGGCATGACCAGGTCCTGCAAGATCACGGTCGCCCTCACCTGCTCGGCCACCGCGAGCGCTTCGGCCGGATCGGAGCAGTAGTGGAAATCGATGTTCGGCTGATTCAGCAGCGCGCGCCGCACCGCCTCGCCCACCATCGCCTGGTCGTCGACCAGCAGCACCATGACCCGGTCGGCCTTGCCAACGGACGGCCTGGGCTCGCCGCTGTCTCTCGATTCGGTTTCGGTCATCGTGATCCCCCGGGTTCGGTCTGGGTGGAAAGAACGCTGCACACTTGCGCCGCGATCGCCTCGATCGGCAGGATGTCGACCGCGGCGTCCAGCGCGACTGCGGCCTTGGGCATGCCATAGACGGCGCTGCTGGCCTGGTCCTGCGCGATGGTGTGGTGGCCCTTGTCGCGCAAGGCTTTCAGGCCGTGCGCACCGTCGCGCCCCATGCCGGTCAGCAGCACACCGACGATCTCGCCGCGCCACAGCGTGCAGGCGCTGTGGAAGAACACGTCGACGGACGGGCGGTAGACATAGCTCTGCGGGGCGCGCGTGTAGGCGAGCCGCTCGCGCGCGACCAGCCGCAGATGGTCGTTGGTCGCCGCGAGCAGCACCTTGCCGGGGGCAGGCCGATCGCCTTCCCGGGCCAGCTCGACCGGCAGCGCCGAATGCTGCGCCAGCCAGTGCGCCATGCCGGCGGCGAACTGCTCGTCGACGTGCTGGACGATGACGACGGCAGCGGGAAAGTCGGCCGGCAGGCCGCGCAGCAGCGTGGCCAGCGCCGCCGGTCCGCCGGCCGATGCGCCGATCGCGACCAGGCTCCCCGGGCGGGCCCCGTCGGCTGCCGCGGCGAACCGCGCCCCGCCGGTATCGGAGCGGCCGCGGTCGCCGATCAGCTTGGCGATGATCTCGATCTTCGCCAGCACGGGTGCGGCGCCGGCCCGCGGATCGCCGCTGCCGATGACCGGCGCATCGACGACGTCGAGCGCACCGTGGCCCATCGCCTCGAAGATGCGGGCGGTGTTGGCACCCATGTCGGCGGTGACGAGCAGGATGGCGCACGGCGTCGCGGACATGATGCGGCGCGTGGCCTCGACGCCGTCCATTTCCGGCATCAGCAGGTCCATGAGGATGAGGTCGGGCCTCAGCTCGGTGCAGCGCTGCACCGCCTGCGCGCCGTTCTCGGCCACCCAGACGACGTGGTGCTCGGGCCGCAGCGCCAGCACGCGCCGCAAGGCCTCCACCGCCAGCGGCATGTCGTTGACGATGGCGATCTTCATGCGACGGCCTCGCCGATCAGGTCGACCACCGCCTGGAGCAGCGTCTCGTCGTGAAAACTGCCCTTGGTCAGGTAGTGGTCGGCGCCGGCCTCCAGCCCGCGCCGGCGGTCTTCGGCGCGGTCCTTGTACGACATGATCATGACCGGCAGGGACTTGAGGTTGGGGTTCTTCTTGACCAGTGCCACCAGCTCGATGCCGTCCAGGCGCGGCATGTCGACGTCGGTCACCAGCAGGTCGAAGTGGCCGGTGCGCACGGCGTTCCAGCCGTCCATGCCATCGACGGCCACCTCGACGTCGTAGCCGTGCTGCGCAAGCAGCTTGCGCTCGAGCTCGCGCACCGTCAGCGAGTCGTCGACCACCAGCACGCGCTTGCGCTTGCTGCCATCGGCGGCGGCATGGCCCGGCTGGGCCTGGCTCAGGTGGCCGGACGCGATGAGCTTCTGCACGGAGCGGATCATGTCCTCGACGTCGATGATGAGCACCGGCGAGCCGTCCTCCATCAGCGCACCGGCGCTGATGTCCTTGATCTTGCCCAGGCGCGGGTCGAGCGCGTGCACCACGAGTTCGCGCTCGCCGAGGAAGCGGTCCACCACCACGCCATAGGTCTCGCCGTGGTCGCCGATGACGACGACCGCCAGGTCGCCGCCGGCGGCCTGGGGCTCCCCCGCCTGCAGGATCTGGTGCGCGGTGACGAGCCCGATGCGCCGCCCTTCGACCTCGATGTGCTGCCGCCCTTCGAGCAGCTCGACCTGCTGCGGCGCGACTTTGGAGGTGCGCACGATGCGCGCCAGCGGAAAGGCATACGGCTCGCCGCCGACGTCCGCGAGCAAGGTGCGCACGACCGAAAGCGTGAGCGGCAATTGCAGCTGAAAGCGCGTGCCGTGCCCGGCCTGCGTCGACACGCGCACGCTGCCGCGCACCTGCTTCACCATGTCCTGCACGGCGTCCAGCCCGACGCCGCGGCCCGAAATGTCGGTCACGCGGTCGCTGAGGGTGAAGCCGGGCAGGAACAGGAACTCCAGCAGTTCGGCCTCGGACAGCTCGGCCGCGAGCTCGGCCTTGGTGTGGTTGCGCTCGACCACGGCGCGGCGCATCGCATCGAGGGAAATGCCCTGTCCATCGTCGGAGACGGAGATCTCCAGCGCACCGGCGCTGTGGCGTGCTTCGAGTCGGACCACGCCTTCCGCGGGCTTGCCCGCGGCACGGCGCTGCTCGGGCGACTCGATGCCGTGGCCGACCGCATTGCGCAGCAGGTGGCCCAGCGGGGCGTCCAGTCTCTCGAGCACGTCGCGGTCTACCGGCGTCGCGGCACCCACGATGTCGAGCCTGACCTGCTTGCCGAGCGAGCGGCCGAGGTCGCGCAGCATGCGCGGCGTGGCATGGACACCGTCGGCGAACGGCCGCATGCGGCAGGCCACCGCCTCGTCGTACAGCCGGCGCGACAGGTCGGCCGAGCGCCGCTCGAAAGTCTCCATATCGGCCAGCCCCTGCGTCAGCAGATGCTCGCACTCGATGACGCGCCGCTTGATGTCGTGCAGTGCGGCGCGGGCGTGCTCTTCCGGAGATGCTGTCGGCACGTCGCCGTCGTGCAGCGCGTCGAGCCTTTGCACGGTCTCGTGCTGCAGCCGCTTGAGTCGCAGCAGCGAGTCGGCGAAGGGCCGAAGCCAGCGCGCGGCCACCAGCGATTCGCCGGCCAGGCCGAGCAGCCGGTTCAGGTTGTCGGCGCTGACGCGCACGACGCGGTCCGGAGCGGCGCTTTCGGCCAGGGCGGGAGGCGCCCTCGAGAGGGCGTCCGATGCCGGCGCCGCCGCGTCCGGCACCACCGCGTCCGGCGCCGGATCGCTTTGGCCGTTGTCCTGCATCGCGCTTTCCAGCGCCTCGACGAATGCCTTCACCTGCGGCGAGTCGAGGGGGTCCATCTCCGGGGAATGCGCGAAGCGCGCGAGCAGATCCACGCCACCGAGCAGCAGGTCGATGTGGCCCTGGCGCAATCGCAGCCGGCCGTCCTGCGCGGCGACGAAGCAGTCTTCCATGGCGTGGGCCACGCCGACCGCGGTGCCGATGTCGACGATGCGTGCGGCGCCCTTGAGCGAATGGGCGGCGCGCATGCAGGCCTCGAGCTGGTCGGCCGCCTCCGGGTCCCGCTCCAGGGCGAGCAGCCCCGCCGTCAGCAGGGGCGCCTGGTTCTCCACCTCGACGCGGAACAGCTCCAGCATCGACAGCTCGCTGAGGTCTTTGGCGGTCACGCCAGGCTCCGGTGAAGTGTGTAGAACAGCAATTGCTCGTCGAGCAGGCCGACCATGTGCTCGTGCCACGGCAGGATCGCCCTGGAATAAGGGGCCGTGGCTCGGGCGACGGTGGCCGGCACCTCCTTCAACGTGCCGGGGTCGAAGCGCGCGATGCCGTGCATTTCGTCGACCGCGAAGCCGAGTCGCTGGCCGTCGAGGCCGATCACCACCAGGCGCCGCAATGCCGCGCGCTGACGTGCATGCCCGGTCTCCGCGGCGTGCGTCAGGCCGAGCATGCTGCCGAGCAGCACGCAGACCAGCAATTCGCCGCGCACATTGGCCACGCCCTGCACGATGCCCCCGCGCCGGCCGGGCAGCGAATGGATCGCAGGCAGGGAGGCAACTTCCAGGAAGACCGGCGTCGGCAAGGCCAGCCATTCGGCCCCGATGCGAAAGACGACCGCCGAGTCCATATCGGCCGGGCCGGCCTTGGGGGCCTGGGCCATGTGGCGGGTGCATTCGGCCAGGTAGTCGGGTGGCGCCTCCCGGTCCAGCAGGGCCAGCGCGGCGGCGGCATGAACCGGACACCGGTTGCAGTGCACGTGCTGCTTCAGTTGCGGGCAGGTGCCGTCGCCTTGCACGCCGATGCGATTCCAGCAATCGTCGATGGCGGCATGCCCTGGGCCTTCGGCGAGGATCGGTGCGGCATCCATCGATCAGGCCCCGCCGCCCTGGTGCAGCCGGCTCGCACGCCGCTGCAGGCGCTGCGCACCGGCCTCGTCGCCGCGCTTGCGCAGCAGCAGCGCGAGGTGGACCAGCGCTTCGTGATGATCCGGCTCCAGGTAGAGCGCCTTGCGGTACTGGTCGGCCGCATCCTCCGTGTTGCCGCTCGCGTCGCGCACCAGGCCGAGCAGGTGGAACACCTCGGCCGAGGGACCGTGCCGGCTCAGGTGTGCTTCGCAATGCGCTGCGGCGTCGGCCAGGTGACCCTGGTCGGCAAGACGCCGCGCGCGGTCGATGCCGGTCGACGCTTCGGCCGGCGCCGCAGCAGCCCTCGGCATCGCGGCCGGAGCGGGGACCATGCGGGGCCGGGCCGTGGGTGGGGGTGGGGCCGCGGGCACCGGGGCCCGCGTGCGCACGGGCATGGCGGGCGGAGGCGCCGCGCGGAGCTTGACGTCGCTGCCGGCGGCCGGCCCCTTGCGGAAGGCGAACGCGAGCGGAAGCTTCGCGGAGATGAAGCCGTGGTCCGACAGCAAGGCCGTCTCCGAGGGGCCGACGAACAGCCAGCCGCGCGGCTTGAGCAGCCGCGTCAACACCGCGATGGCGCGGTCCTGCGTGGCGCGATCGAAGTAGATCAGCACGTTGCGGCAAAAGATGATGTCGTAGCGTTCCGCCTCGGCCATGAGGCCGTCCAGCAGGTTGCCGTGCCGGAACTGCACCGGTCGGCGCACCGCGTCCACAGGGCTGTGGCCGCCCGTGGTCGCGACGAAGTAGCGCTCGCGGAACGCCAGGTCGCTGCCGCGAAACGAGTTGCGGCCGTACACCGCACGCTGCGCCCGCGCCAGCGCGCGGGTGCTGATGTCGACGGCATCGATGTGCAGCGCGTTTTCCGCAAAGCCGGCATCCAGCAGTGCCATGGCCAGCGAGTAGGGCTCCTCTCCCGTCGAGCACGGCACGCTCAGCAGGCGCAGGCCCGCCTGTGCCTGCGGGGGCCGCCCGTCTTCGCAAAGCAGGCGTGCCAGCGCTGCGAAGGACGCCGGGTCGCGGAAGAACCAGGTCTCCGGCACGACCACGGCCTCGATGAGTTCCTGCAACTCGGGCGCAGAGCTGACGAGCCGCTCCCAGTAGGCCTGCGCATGCGGCAGCTGGCAGGCCGCCAGCCGCTCCTGCACCGCGCGCTGGACGACGGCCGAGCCGATCGAGGCGGCGTCCAGGCCCATCGTCTGCTTCAGCAGCTGCTCGAACGGGGCAACGTCCATCACGCGGCCACCGTCTCTTTGAACAGCAGTGCCTGCAGCGGCGGCGGCAGCAGGTGCCGCACCTCGATGCGCTGGATCAACCCGCGCGCGTCGGCAATCACCGGGCCCAGGTAGGACGCCGCATCGATGCTGACGCCGGCCGGAACGAAGTCGCCCTCGTCGCAGCGCAGCGTTTCGGTCGCGCGTTCGGCCAGCAGGCCCAGCAGGTGGGGCCCGCGGGCCGGGTCGGGAAAATGCACGAGCACGATGCGCGTGCTCAGGCGGTTCGCACAGGGGCGGCCGAGCGCCAGTTGACCGAGATCGATCACCGGCGCCGGGCTCCCCCGGTAATGGCACAGGCCGGCCACCGCCGGGGGCGCGTGGGGAATCTCTTTCACGCCGAGCCGCGGCAGCACGGCGACGACCTGGCCCGCGTCGAGCGCGTAGCGTTCAGTGCCGAGTTGAAAGAGGAGGAACAGCATCTGGCCGGCCCTCGCTTGCCTCACGCCTCCGCCAGTTTGAAGCGCGAGACGCCGCTGCGCAGGCCGCCGGCGGCCAGGTGCAGGCCGTCGATCGCCTGGCCGGACTGGCGCAGCGAGTCGACGGTCTGCTGGGCGGCTTCGCTCAATTGCGTGAGCGCCTGGCTGATCTGCTCGGCGCCGGTGGCCTGCGCCTGCACGCCCTCGCTGACCGCCACGAAACGCGGCGCCAGCGCCTGCACCTGCGCGATGATCTGCGACAGCTGCGTGCCGACCTGCTGCACCTCCTGCATGCCGCGGCGAACCTCCTCGGAAAACTTGTCCATGCCCATCACGCCGGCCGACACGGCCGACTGGATCTCCTTGACCATCTGCTCGATGTCGTAGGTGGCCACGGCCGTCTGGTCAGCGAGCCGGCGGATCTCCGTGGCGACCACGCCGAAGCCGCGCCCGAATTCGCCGGCCTTCTCGGCCTCGATGGCCGCGTTCAGCGACAGCAGGTTGGTCTGGTCTGCCACCTTGGTGATGGTGGTGACGACCTGGTTGATGTTGCCGGCCTTTTCGCTCAGCACGGCGAGCTTGGCGTTGATCGACCCGACGGCTTCCATCACCTTGTGCATGGTCTCCGCCATGCGCTGCAGACCGTCCTGCCCACCGCCCGCCAGCGTGGCCGTTTCCTCGGCAACCTCCGACACCTCGCTCATGGTCCGCACCAGTTCGCGCGAGGTGGCGGAAATCTCCCGGGACGTGGCGCCGATCTCGGTGGTCGTCGCGGCGATCTCGCTGGCGGTGGCCTGCTGTTCCTTGGAGGTGGCGGCGATCTCGGTCGCGGAGGTGTTGACCTGGATGCCGGACTTCTGCACCTGGCCGAACAGCACCGTCAGCTGCTCCGTCATGCGATTGAACCCCTGCGCCAGCGTGCCGAACTCGTCGCGCCGCTCCAGGTCCATCCGCTGCGTGAAATCGCCGGCGCCGATCGCATCGGCAACCGTGAGCAAGCGGCCCAGCGGCCGCGTGATCGACTGCAGCAGCACGTAGCCGAGCGCCAGCGCCAGCAACAGGGCGGCGGCGAGACTGAGCACGATGGCCACGTTGGCGGTCGTCACCGCCCCCATGATCTGCCGGGCCGCCGCCTCGCCATTCGACGCGTTGAAGTCGGCGACGACCTGGAGGGCGGCGCGGATCTTCGCGAACTGCGGATCGAGCTGGCTGTGCAGCAGCACTTTGGCCTCCTGATTCTTGTTTTCCGTGCTCAACCGCAGGACATCCTCCTGCGTGCGCACGTAGGCGGCGCGAAGGTTCAGGAATGCGTCGAAGTTCTCCCGGTCCTTGGCCGTGAAGATGGTGGCCTCATAGCTCCGGGCCAGCTTCTCGAGATTGGCCCGGTTGACCTGCAGCTGCGCGTCGACACTGCGCATCTCGGCATCTTCGGTTTCGAGAACGTGCTTCTGCGTGAGCGCGAAATTGTCGAGCCAGGCAGCCATCAGCTGACCGCTGACCGCCATCCCCGGCACGGCATCCTTCTGGATGACGGTCGCGTCCACAGCCACGCGCGCAAGGCAGACGTAGGCGACAGCGCCCATGACAATCATCAGTGCCAGCACGGCGGCGAAGCTGGCAAGAATGCGCTGTCGTATGGTCCAGGTGTTCATCAGGTTCGTGGCATGGCCATCCATCGCGCTCGCCAAATCCGGGAGGTTGGCAGGATTGCGTCGCGACATTGGGCGCAGGCCAAGTTGTTGTCAAGCTGGGGTTTTAGGCAGCAGTCTTTATGCCTCCTGTTCCAGCCGGCCGATCGCCCTGGCAATGCAGCGCCGCAGTGTGGACTGAACGCTCAGTCGGCCCGGCACCACCGGCCGGAATCCGGGCAGACGACGGCCCGTTCGCCATTCACCAGCACTTGCTCTTCGTCCAGCTGCAACGCGGTCGAAGGGTCGATGTCGAAGGCGACCCGGAGTGCGCGCCCCACATGGGCATCTTCGATGGGAAGCTCCCAGGTCAGGAACAGTTGGGTGCAGTCCTGGCCGGGTGCGAAGTCGGCCACGTCGAAGCCGCTGCTGCGGCGTTGAATGACGGCATGGGGCTGCCCCGTATCGAAGATCACGGCCGTCCCCCGCACAAGGGGGATGCGCAGACCTGCAGATGGGAAATGCAGGTCGAGCCCCTTGTCCTCGCTCAGGAAGAGATTGCAGAAGGCCGCGCCGCCATATTGCGCACCGTCGTGGTGGTACCTCGCGCCGCGGCAGGCCATGAGGGCGACGTCGCTGGCGGCCAGCACCTCGGGCAGCCCGAGCGTGCGCGTCCAATCGGACACCGCCTGCACGCAGAGCCTGTAGTCCGGCCAGCGCGCTCGCGCCCGGGCCAGAGGCAAGGGCTCGACGTCGCCGGGCTCCAGGAACAGGCGTGAAGAGATTTCCCTTTCCCAATCTGCAAGCAGGCGTGCCGGGGGCGCAGGCACGTCGAGCGTGCCCGACAGCACGACATCGCTCACGCTTCGGCTGCGGATGGCGTCGCCACTCCAGAAATAGGAAACAAGGTGGTCCCGGCTCATCTGGGCCAGTGTAGTAAGGCTGCGGGACCCAACTTGAAGACGCGGCCGCCCAGGGTGAGGCACCGCCTCCTTCAGCGATCGGGCTGGGAACGGGGCAACAGCTGCGAGCGCAACCACGCGGCCAAGTCGGCCATCACCTGGGTGCCCAGCGCCGATACCGCGGTGAAGTGAATGCAGGCGTGGATGGCACCGGGGTAGTGGCGGTGCGCGGTCGGCACGCCGGCCTGCGCGATGCGCAGCGCCAGCGCATGGCCTTCGTCGCGCAGCGGGTCGTGGCCCATGGTGGCCAGCCAGGTGGGCGGCAGCGTGTGCAGTGCCTGCGATTGCAGCAAGGCGAAATCGGCGTGCCGCGCCAGCGCCTGGCGCCCGCCGAGGTAGCAGTCGACGAACCATTGCATGACGCCGGTGGTGAGGAACTTGCCCTCGCCGTTCTCGGCCATCGAAGGGCTCGGCTCGCTGTAGTGCTGGGCGACGGGATAGACGAGGCCCAGCGCACGCGGCGCGATCGTGCCGGCTGCACGCAGTGCCGCCACGGTGGCGAGCTGCGCACCCGCGCTGTCGCCGGCCAATGCGATGCGCGACGGATCGGCGCCGAGCTCGCGCGCGTGCGCGGCCACCCAGCGCAGCGCACAGGCCACGTCGTCCACCGCCGCCGGAAAGGGATGCTCGGGCGCCAGCCGGTAGTCCACCGCCACCACCACGGCGGCCACGTCGTGGCACAGGGTGCGGCACACCTTGTCGTGGGTTTCGAGGTCGCCGATCACGAAACCGCCACCGTGCACGTAGAGCAGCAAGGGAAGCGGCCCCTGCGCGTCGGGCTGGTAGATGCGCAGCGTCAACGGGCTGCCGGGTCCGTCGATGACGCGGTCGTTCGCCGAAGCGATGGCCGGCGCCGGCAGGCCCAGGCCGGCGGCCAGGTCGCGGTAGACCTGGCGCGCCACCGGCGGCGGCAGCGACTCCAGCGGCGGGTGGCCCTGGGCGGCGGCCTGCGCCAGGAAGCCGGCCAGCGCCGGGTCGAGGGGCGCCGTGTCGAGCACGGCAGCAATGGAGGTGTGGCTCATCGCGCGTCAGATGTAGGTCGATGCCAGACCGCCGTCGACCGGGATGTTGGCGCCGCTGATCCAGCGCGCCTCGTCGCTGCACAGCCACGCGATCACCGGCGCGATCTCGTCGGCGAAACCGGGGCGCAGCATGCGGTGCGCATCGGCCTGCACCCGCTCCTGGCCGAGCATGCTCACGAAGTCGCCCAGGATCGGCGTGAACACCGGGCCCGGCGCGACGCAGTTCATGCGCACGCCGTGCTCCAGGAACCATTGCTGCGACTGCGTGGCGCTCCAGACGATCAGCGCTTCCTTGAAGTACTGGTAGCAGGTCTCCTGCGGCACGGGATGGTCGCGCAGCCAATGGGCGCCGGCCTCGAAGCCTTGCGCGGCGGCCAGGGCCTTGTGCGGCGCCAGGCGCTGCGGCCATTCGGCGCCGAGGACGGAAGCCACGTTGACGATGGAACCGCCGCGCGGGATGCGTGGCAGCGCCTGTTCGGTCAGATGGCGCAGCCCCAGGTAGTTGACGTCGGCGACCAGCTTCGCCGGCGCCGTGCCGGGCACACCGGCGATGTTGCACAGCGCGTCGAAGCGCTCGGGCAATTGCGCCACGGCCGCGTCGATGGCGGCGGCAGAACTCAGGTCGGCCTTGACGAAGGCGTCGAGCGTGAGGCTGGGGTCGTTGCGGTCCACGCCAATGACGCGGGCGCCGGCAAAGCGCGCGACGCGTACCACCTCGGCGCCGATGCCCGACGACACGCCGGTGACGACGATGGTTTTTCCTTGAAGCTGCATGTGTGTGTCTCCGGGTTTTGATGAAGGTCAGAACGGATAGGGATGCGGCGCCTGCTTGATGGTCAGCCACTGCCACTGGGTGTATTCCTCCCAGTCGGCCGGGCCGCCCACGCTGCTGCCGTTGCCGGCGATGCCGGGGCCGCCGAAGGGGTTGACGCACTCGTCGTTCACGGTCTGGTCGTTGATGTGGACCATGCCGGAGTTCAATTGCGCGGCCATCGCCATGGCGCGTCCGATCGAGGGCGAGATCACCGCCGACGCCAGGCTGCCCTGGTGGTTGTTGGCCAGGGCCACGGCCTCGTCGTCGGTCTTGAAGGTGATGATGTTGGCGACCGGGCCGAACACTTCTTCGTCGTACACGCGCATGCCGGCCTTCACGTTGGCCAACACCGTGGGTTTGTAGAAGAGGCCCTCGCTGCTGCCGCCGGCCAGCAACTGCGCGCCGGCCGCGATGCTGTCCTGCACGATGGCGTGCACGCGGTCGCGCTGCTTCGCGTCGATCAGCGGCCCCAGGGCCACCTGGCCGCTGGCACCGTCGCCCACCGGCAGGTGCTGGGCCTTCGCGACCAGCCGCTGCGTGAACGCGGCGGCGATGCGCTCGTGCACGATGATGCGATTGGTCGCCATGCAGATCTGGCCCTGGTGCAGGTAGGCGCCCCAGGCGGCATTGCTGGCCGCGATGTCGAGGTCGGCGTCTTCCAGGACGATCAGCGAGTTGGCGCCGCCCAGCTCCAGCGTCACCTTCTTCAGGTGGCGCCCCGCCAGTTCGCCGATGCGCCGGCCCACGGCGGGCGAGCCGGTGAAGGCGATCATCGGCACGCGCGCATCGGTCACCAGGGCTTCACCGGCGGCGGCGTCGCCGGGCAGCACCTGCAACAGGCCGGCGGGCAGGCCTGCCACTTCGAACACGCGGGCGATCATGAAGCCGCCGCTCACCGGCGTGCGCGCGTCGGGCTTGACCACCACGCCGTTGCCGGCCGCGAGCGCCGGCGCCACGGTGCGGAGCGTGAGGATGAGCGGAAAGTTGAAGGGCGAGATCACGCCCACCACGCCACGCGGCACGCGCCGCGCCAGGCTGGTGGTGCCGCTCGCGCTCGGCAACACCTGGCCCTGCGCCTGCAGGGGCATGGCCGCCGCGATGTGGCACAGGGTGATGGCCTCGCGCACCTCGTGCTGTCCCTTGGGCAGGATGGCGCCGGTCTCCCGGGCCACATACAGCGCCAGCTCGTCGAAGTGCTGCTCGAACAGCGCCGCGGCCCGCAGGAACACGGCGGCCTTCTCGCGCGGCGCCACCTGCGCCCAGCTTTTCTGCGCCTGCGCCGCGGCGGCCGTGGCCAGCCCCACGTCCTGCGCATCGGCGATGCCGACGGCCGCCATCACCTTGCCCGTGGCCGGCTCGACCACGTCGCGCACACCGCCTGCGGACGCGACCCACCCGCCGTTGATGAACACCTTGCCGGCCCAGGCCGCCGCGTCCAGGAACGCCAGCTTCTGCGAAACACCCATGACTCACCCCTTGCGAAAAATTGATCGGCTGGCCGCGGGTGGAAATGCCCGCGGCACGGCCTTGTTTTCGCAACGGGCGTACCAGTGGCGCGGCGGCGGGGTGGCCCGACGCCGCCGAGGCGCGCTGTTTTCATTGGGGGATTAGGGGAATTCCCGGAGCCTTAATAGTTATTCTGAATAACTGGTTTACCCTGATCATCGCTTTCATCAAATGATGAAAAATCGGTCGCTCGTTTCACCAAACGATGAACTCGAAATTGACCAAAGCCACTGCCTCACCGCTCCCGCAGCGGATCTCGCTGGCCGACGTGGCGCGTGCCACCGGCGCCGCGCTGGGCCGTTTCGACGGCGCCGACGTGGCGCGTGCGATGAGCCGCTTCGAGGCCTCGCACGTGGGCAGCGAAGAGCACCCGACGATTGCCGACATCAGCGAATGCCTGTTCTTTTCGCCCGGCGACGGCCGCATCTGGCTGCAGGACCAGCGCATGGTGCTGCTGCATACCGAGGCGCTGGGGTCCCTGCGGCGCGAGCTGATCGACAGCCTGGGCCAGGAGAAGGCCCGCGGCTTGTTCACGCGCGCGGGCTATGTCAGCGGCGCGCGCGACGCGCAGCTGGTGCGCAAGCATTGGCCCGAGGCCGAGCCGGCCGCGGCCGCCATGGCCGGCACCCGCCTGCATGCGCTGGAAGGCGTGGTGAAGGTCGAGCTGGTGCACGCGCGCTACGACCCCGAGACCTCGGACTACGAGGGCGAATTCATCTGGCATCACTCGAGCGAAGACGACGAGCACATCGCGGCCTACGGCATCGGCGGCTCGCCCGCCTGCTGGATGCAGGTGGGCTATGCCACCGGCTACGTCAGCACGCTGTTCGGGCGGCTGGTGGTGTTCCGCGAAGTCGCCTGCCGCTCGATGGGCGAGAGCCATTGCCGCGTGATCGGAAAATCGGCGGAGCGCTGGGACGATGTGGAAGAAGACATGCGCTACCTGCGCGCGCGTGACTTCGTCGGAGCGTCGCCGTACGGCGGCGCGGCACCGCAGGCCGCGGAGCTGCCCACGCCGCCGCGCAAGAGCGACGCGATGGTGGGTGCGTCGTCGGCTTTCAACGCGGCCTGCCACCTGTTGCATCGCGTGGCGCCGACCACGGCCACCGTGCTTTTCACCGGCGAGTCCGGCGTCGGCAAGGAAAAGTTCGCCAGCATGCTGCACAGCATCAGCCCGCGGCGCGACAAGCCCTTCGTCGCGGTGAATTGCGCGGCCATTCCGGAGACGCTGATCGAGTCCGAGCTGTTCGGCGTGGAGCGCGGTGCCTACACCGGCGCCGGCGCGGCGCGGCCGGGACGCTTCGAGCGCGCCCACGGCGGCACGCTGTTCCTGGACGAGATCGGCACGCTGAGCTACGCGGCCCAGGGCAAGCTGCTGCGCACATTGCAGGAGGGCGAAGTCGAGCGCGTGGGCGGCACGCGCAGCATCCAGGTCGACACGCGCGTCGTCGCGGCCACCAACGTCGATCTGCGCCAGGCCGTGCGTGAGGGCAGGTTTCGCGACGACCTGTTCTTCCGGCTCAATGTCTTTCCCATTCACCTGCCGCCGCTGCGCGAGCGGCGCGATGACGTGCCGCTCCTGATGAGCCATTTTCTGCAGCACTACGGCCGCAAGCACGGCCGGCAGGCTGCCGGCTTCACGCAGGCCGCCGTCAAGGCGCTTCTGAACTACGACTACCCCGGCAACATCCGCGAACTGCAGAACCTGATCGAGCGCGCCGTGATCGTCGCGCCCGAGGGCAGCCTGCTCGAAGTCCACCACCTGTTCACGAGCGGCGAGACGCTGGACAAGAACGTGCTGTCGGTGCGGCCGGATGGCCACCTGGCGGGCGCTGGCGGCGCCCCGCCCCCGCAGGCCACGCCTGCAAGCCGCGCTGCGCCGGATCGCGCCGGCGCCGGTTCATTGGGACAAGTGGAAGAGACGCTGATACGCCGTGCGCTGGAACAATGCGGGGGAAACCTCTCCGCGGCAGCGCGCGTGCTGGGCGTCACGCGTCCCCAACTGGCCTACCGTGCGCGCAAGCGCGGCATCACAAGCTGACGGACCGCCTGCCGGCGCCGTGGCCGCATTTATCGATTGCCCCCCAAGCGCGCCGGTGCTTCAATGTCGGCTCCTGCGGTGACGAAGGAGACTTCCATGGCCTACGAAGCGCGATATGTCCTGCGACCCAACCCCGGCGCCGATCTCGGGGCCGTCATCGAAGCCTTGAAGGTGGGTGCGGCACTCTGGAAGAAACATGGTGCGCCCGATCCGCAGCTGTGGAGCGTGGCCGCCGGCGAACTGGGCAACTATGTCCTGACCGTGCAGTTCGAGAACGCGGTGGCGTACGCGAAGGTCACGGACCCGTTGTCGGCCGATCCCGAATTCCGCCGCTGGCAAGCGAACAACGTCCAGTCCGGCGCGTTCACGTGGGTGCGCAGCAACCTCATGCGCGAGCTCCCTCTGACCTGAAGCCACCGTCGCGCTCCATGGGCATAGGGTCAATGGGGGCCTTGAGACTTGCCTGCGAGTGGCGGGCGCCGATGTTCACGCGCCTTCGCGGCGCGTACCTCCTTCGAAATGGACGAGACCACGGTGGCCCATTCCTCTGCCGTGAGCAGCAGCGCCGTCTGCGAATGCAGGAGCGTGTCTTCTTTGTCCAGGTGCACGGACATGAACTGCCGGTGCCGTCGCAACAGCGCCTCGGCCTCCGCGGCTGCTCTCGCATCGCCGGCCTCGGCACGCTTCAAGGTGGTCTTTGCCTGTGAGAGGAGGCCGTTGCAGCATTCGCTCTCCGAGTCGAGCTGATCGAGAAGCTCGTCGGCTTCGCTCGACCTTCCACGCAGCATGTTCAGCATGACGACGCCCTTGGGGCGATGCGTTGTTTCCTCGAAGGCCTGAAGACGTTCGATGACTTCGATGGCCGACGTCGCCCGTTGTCCAGTGCGCGTTCCATCGCCTGTCTTCATCGCGGTATCGAGTCGAGCCAACAACTCCCGGGTGCGGGTGTGCTCGGCGCGCAAGATGGCCCACGCGCATTCGGCTGCCAACATGCTTCACCTCCTTGGGACCAGCGAACTGCTCCGAAATTGCCTGTGAGCTCGAGCCTTTAACGCCATGGTTCTACATCGTTGCGGCCGGTACCGCAAGCCTCGTCTCGAAGCCCGGCCACTGACGCATCCACGCTTCGTTACAGGCCGAAGTGTCGGTGCCGCGGTCTCGCGATGATCGGCGCACCATGCACACGACGACACTCGCCACGGCCGGCAAGGCCCCTCCCCACGCCGCTTTCGAATGGGCCCTGCTCGCGGTGCTCGCCACCTGCTGGGGCGCCTCGTACACCTTCATCAAGATCGGCGTCGAGACGCTGCCGCCCGTCACCCTGATTGCGGCGCGCACGCTGATTGCGGGCCTGCTGCTGCTCGCGGTGCTGCGCATGCGCGGCGTGAAGCTGCCGAAGGAGCCCGCCATGTGGGGGCGCTTCGCGCTGCAGGCCTGCCTCAACAGCGTGCTGCCCTTCACGCTCATCGCGTGGGCCGAGCGCGGCGTGGATGCCGGGCTTGCGACCATCCTCAACTCGACCTCGCCGATCTTCATCTTCCTGCTGGGCCTCGGCATGGGCGGCGCGGAGAAGCCCACGCTGCGCCGGCTGTTCGGCGTGGGCGCGGGCCTGGCGGGCATCTGCCTGATCGTCGGCTTCGAGGCGCTGCACGGACTGGGGCATTCGCTGCTCGCACAGCTCGGGCTGGTGGCGGCGGCCGTCTGCTACGGCTGCGCCGCGATGTTCGGCCGCGTCTTCAAGGGGCTGGACCCGATGGTGCCCGCCGCGGGGTCGCTGCTGAGCGGTGCGGCGATGCTGGTGCCCGCGAGCCTCGTGATCGACCGGCCTTGGACGCTGGCGCCTTCGGCCGCGTCGATGATGGCGGTGCTGGCGCTGGCGGTGCTCTCCACCGCGCTCGCCTTCACCATCTACTTCCGGCTGATCAGGACGCTCGGGCCGATGTCGACCGCCGCGCAGGCCTACCTGCGCGTGCCTATCGGCGTGGCGATCGGCGTGGTCTTCCTGGGCGAGGCGCTCTCGCCCACCGCGTGGCTCGGGCTCGCATGCATCATGGCCGGCGTGGTCGCGATGACGATGCCCGCGCGCGGCAGAACCGCAACGATGCGCAGATGAGCGACCTGCCGGAATGCCGCCCAACTGCGGCGGCGGCCGCATCCCGCTCAAGAATTTTGCGGCCGGCCCCGCATTTTTTACGCGGCTTTTAGACGCGCGCTCCTACGCTGCCGGCTCCTCCATCCGTTAGCGATTTCTTTCGATGAAACACCTGATTCGCATCGCCCTGCCGGTGCTCGTTCTCCCCACCCTCGCCGCCCTGCCGATGCTCGCGAGCGCGCAGCTCACCGGCAATGTGTCCCTGACCAGCAACTACAAGTTCCGCGGCCAGGACCAGGACATGATCGGTCGCAACGACTACGCCAAGACCAAGGGCTTCAAGCCCGCCATCCAGGGCGG
>NZ_JBFUHN010000079.1:0-29377 GCF_056402375.1 Variovorax sp. P4_B10
GAACGATCACGCCGATGGTGTGCTCTGCGCAGCGAAATAAAGGAGGAGGCCTGCGGCCCTAGGCCGCGCCGGGGGACATTCGCGGAGCAGAGCACACCGTCGGCGTGAGCGCGCCCTGAACAGCAGCGCCCCGAACAACGCACAACGCAACGAATCGAAAAGCAAGATTTCATTTCAGAAATGCGTCGCGTGCCCCTCGTGCTGGAAACGCTGCGATTCTTCGTACGGGAACACATCGAGCATCTGCCCCGCCTGGATGCGTTCCTTGTGGTGCTGCCAGAAGGCAGCGTCGAGCAGGTCGGCATGGTGCGCCATGAAGGCTGCGCGCACATCGCTGTTGCCGAGCAGAAAGGGCTCGAAGGTTTCCGGAAACACGTCCTTCGGGCCCACCGAGTACCAGACCTCTCCGCTCATCTCGTCTTCCTCGTTGCGCGGCGTAGGCACCTTGCGGAACTTGCAGTCGGTGATGTATTCGATCTCGTCGTAGTCGTAGAACACGACCTTGCCGCCGCGCGTGACGCCGAAGTTCTTCCACAGCATGTCGCCCGGGAAGATGTTGGCGGCGACCATGTCCTTGATCGCGTTGCCGTATTCGATCACCGCGTGCTCCAGCTGGTCTTTCGCGCGCTTGGCATGGGCCGGGCTCTCGGGGTGGGCCAGCGTGTCGAAGGCTTCCTGCAGGTAGATGTTGAGCGGAATCATGCGGCGCTCGATGTAGACGTGCTTGAGCACGACCTCCATCTCCCCGTTGCCGTCGCGGTCGCCGAGCTCGAGCTGGCTGGGCGCGAACTTCTGGATCTCCTCGATCAGCCCGGGCTCGAAGCGGTCGAGCGGAAAGCCGACGTCGCTGTACTCGAGCGTGTCGGCCATGCGGCCCACGCGGTCGTGCTGTTTCACGAGCATGTACTTGCCCTTGATCTGCTCGCGCGTGGTGTCCTTCTGCGGCGGGTAGAAGTCCTTGATGACCTTGAACACGAAGGGAAACGACGGCAGGTCGAACACCAGCATGACCATGCCCTTGATGCCGGGCGCGATGCGGAAGCGGTCGCTCGAGTAGTTCAGGTGCGAAAGGAAGTCGCGGTAGAACAGCGTCTTGCCCTGCTTGGCGAGGCCCAGCGCGTTGTAGATCTCGGCGCGCGGCTTGCGCGGCATCAGCGAGCGCAGGAACTGCACCCAGGCCGAGGGCACTTCCATGTCGACCATGAAGTAGGCGCGCGCAAAGCTGAAGAGCATCTGCAGGTCGTCTTCGCCGAACAGCGCCGCGTCCACATAGAACTTGCCCTGGCTGTCGTGCAGGATCGGCAGCGAGAACGGGATCTCGGTGAAGCCGTTCATGATTTTGCCGACCACGTAGGCACCCTTGTTCCGGAAGAACAGGCCCGAGAGCACCTGCAGCTGGAAATTGGCGCGCAGCTTGACCTGGTGGAAGCGGTTCAGGATGACATGCGCTACGCGCTCGGCATCACGCCGCTTGTTGGCATAGCTGCCCTGCAGCGCGAAGTCGTCGAGCATCTGCTCGATGGTGTCGGCCAGCGTGTCGTGCGCGGGGTAGTAGGGCCGGTAGGTGGGCGCGCCGCGCGGCTCGATGTACTCGGTGCTGATCGCAGGGCGAACGAAGATGAAGTCGTTCTGGAAGTAGGCGCGGTGCAGGATCTTGGTGGTCACCGAGTTGAAGAAGCTCTCGGCCAGCTCGGGCTGGTGGTGGTCCACCAGCAGCCCGATGAAGTGCAGCTTGACCTGGTGCCAGACCTCCATCGGCTGGTCGCCGGCCTTGAATTCCTTTTCGAGCCGGGCCACGGCCTCGTTCACGCGCAGGTCGTAGAACTCGATGCGCTCGCGCTGCGCTCGCTGCTGTCCGTGCCAGTCGGCCGTCTCGAAGCGGTGCTTGGCGCGCGCCGATTCGGCACGGAACAACCGGTAGTGGCGGTTGAACCCGTCGATCATCGCCTTGGCGATGTCGTAGGCCAGCGGTGAATCGAGGCGCTGCGGGAACATGGGCTCGGCCGGGTTACTTGTTGCCGGGGCTTTCGCTGCCTTCGGTGCCGTCGGCCCCCGCCTGCGCGGATGGCGAGAGGCTCAACGGCTTGCTCCACTTGTAGCGGATGCGCTGCACCGCGGCCTTGTAGATAGCGTCGAGCGGCTTGTCGCCATCGGCGTTCAGGCCCAGGTCCTGCAGCAGGCCGTCGTGCACGCCGAAAGTCCAGCCATGGATCCGGACCTTCTGGCCGCGGCCCCAGGCATCGACCATGACCGTGCTGACGGCCACGTTGACCACCTGCTCGGCCACGTTGAGCTCGCACAGGGCGTCGACGCGCACGTCTTCGGGCAGGCTGTCGAGCATCACGCTGTGGCGGTCGCGCACGTCCTGGATGTGGCGGATCCAGTTGTCGGCCAGGCCGATGCGCTTGCCGCTGAGCGCCGCCTTGACGCCGGCGCAGCCGTAGTGGCCGACGACCATGATGTGCTCGACCTTCAGGTGCTCGACCGCGAACTGGATCGCGGAGAGCGCGTTGAGGTCGGAATGCACCACGATGTTGGCGACGTTGCGGTGCACGAACACCTCGCCCGGCTCCAGGCCAGTGATCTGGTTGGCGGGCACGCGGCTGTCGGAGCAGCCGATCCACATGTAGCGCGGCGTCTGCTGCTTCACCAGGCTGGTGAAGAAGCCGGGCCGGTCGCGTTCCATCTGTGCGGACCAGGCACGGTTGTGGGCGAAGAGGTCTTCGAGGTTGTCGGACATAGGGAGTGATTGTCGATGAGTCGTGTTCCGAACCGGGATTTCAAGCGGTCCTGGCCGCCTTTTGGGCCCGCGCCAGCGTGGCACGCCCCTTCTTCTCGTGCTCGCGCACCTCCGCCAGGTTGGCCTGCAGCTCGGCCAGCTGCGCCTCGAGCTGGGCCCGGTGCGCGCCCAGCACGCCGAGGAATTTCTGCAGCTGCGGCACGGTGTCGCGCGGGCTGTCGTACATGTCGAGGATGTCTTTCGCCTCGGTCAGGCTCAGGCCGAGGCGCTTGGCCCGCAGCGTGAGCGTGAGCCGCGCCCGGTCGCGCGCGCTGTACACGCGCTGCAGGCCGGCACGCTCGGGCGTGAGCAGGCCCATGTCCTCGTAGAAGCGGATGGCCCGCGTCGTGAGGTCGAATTCCTTCGCGAGCTGGCTGATGGTGAAGGTTGGCGCGGACATGGGGCGGCGGGACGGTTCGGGGGCGTCGGGAGGGGCGTTGCGGGGGCGACAGCAGGTTTCGGCCGCGCTCCCTACAATGGTGCCATCCACACATGACGTTTACGTAAACGTCAATCTTACATGAACCTCCTCGAACGCGAACTCCACTACCCCCTGGGCGACACCCTGCCCGCTCCCGGCGAAGCCATGGAAATCGCGCCCGGCGTGYGCTGGATCCGCATGAGGCTGCCCTTTGCGCTGGACCACATCAACCTCTGGCTGCTGCGCGACACGATCGACGGCGTCGAGGGCTGGACGGTGGTCGACTGCTGCATCGCGCACGACGAATCGCGCGCCCAGTGGGAGCAGATCTTCGAGACGCAGCTGCAGGGCCTGCCGATCCTGCGCGTGATCGTCACCCACATGCACCCGGACCACATCGGGCTGGCCGCCTGGCTGTGYGCGCGGTGGAACGCTCCGCTGTGGATCAGCGCGACCGACTACCACGTGGCGCGCGTGCTGAGCACCGCCGGCGACACGCTGGCGGGCGGCGAGCAGGCCGCCAGCTTCTTTGCGTCGCACGGCCTGACCGACCCCGAGGCGGTGGCCAAGATCCGCGCGCGCACCAACTACTACGCGAACATGGTGCCCTCGGTGCCCGACCGCTACACGCGCATGATGGACGGCGACATCGTGAGCATCAACGGCCACGCCTGGCGCTGCATCAGCGGCTACGGCCACGCGCCCGAGCACATCGCGCTGTACTGCGACGCGCAGAAGCTGCTGCTGGGCGGCGACATGATGCTGCCGCGCATCTCGACCAACGTGAGCGTGCATGCGGGCGAGCCCGAGGCCAACTCGCTGCGGCTCTTCCTGGACAGCATCGACAGGTTCAAGACGCTGCCGGCCGACACGCTGGGCCTGCCCTCGCACGGCAAGCCCTTCACCGGCATCCACCGCCGCGTGGACCAGCTGCAGGCGCACCACCGCGACCGGCTGGCCGAACTGCTCGAAGCCTGCACGGCCCGCGCACTCACCGCAGCGGAAGGCCTGCCGATCCTGTTCAAGCGCGAACTCGACCTGCACCAGATGACCTTCGCGATGGGTGAAACGGTGGCGCACCTGCACCTGCTGTGGTTCTCCGGGCAGGTGAAGCGCGAACTGGGCCCGGACGGCACCTACCGCTTCGGCGCCGGAGCCGCCACCACCTCCTAGGGACTTAGACTCGCCGGATGGACACGCTAGCTGAGCTGCGCGCGGGCCGGCTGGCAGGCGCCACACGACTCGACCTCTCGTGCGGACTCACCGAGTTTCCGCGCGAGATCTTCGACCTTGCCGATTCGCTCGAAACACTGAACCTTTCCGGCAATGCGCTCGACGCACTGCCAGACGACCTCGACCGCCTGCACCGGCTGCGCGTGCTGTTCTGCGCCGACAACCGCTTCACGACGCTGCCCGAATCCATCGGCCGATGCCATGGCCTCGACATCGCCGGCTTCAAGGCCAACCGCATCCACAGCGTGCCGGCCGCCGCATTGCCGCCGTCGCTGCGCTGGCTGATCCTGACCGACAACCGGATCGAGGTGCTGCCCGACACGCTCGGCCGCTGCACGCGCATGCAGAAGCTCATGCTGGCGGGCAACCGGTTGCGCGAGCTGCCGCCCTCGATGGCCGCATGCCGGCAGCTCGAACTGCTGCGAATTTCTGCCAACCGCTTCGAAGCGCTGCCCCCGTGGCTGTTCTCGCTGCCGCGCCTTTCCTGGCTTGCCGCGGCCGGCAATCCCTTCGATACGCAGGCCGAAGATGCGGCCATCGTCGCGCCGTCGGTGCCGCATGTCGACTGGCGCGACCTGACGCTGGGAAAGAAGCTCGGCGAAGGCGCATCGGGCGTGATCCATCAGGCCACCCTGGGCTCTTCGCAGCAGCAGGTGGCGGTCAAGCTGTTCAAGGGCACGGTCACCAGCGATGGCTGGCCGCACAGCGAAATGGCCGCGTGTATTGCGGCCGGCGAGCATCCCACGCTGATCGCGGCGCAGCACCGGATCGACGGACACCCCGAAGGCACCGAGGGCCTGGTGATGGCGCTCGTGGCGCCCTCCTTCCGCACGCTCGCAGGACCGCCGAGCCTCGCTTCGTGCACGCGCGACGTGTATGCAGGCGATGCGCAATGGACCTCGGAAGTGGCACTGCGCATCGCGTGCGACATCGCCTCGGCCATGCAGCACCTGCATGCGCGCGGCATCCTCCATGGCGACCTCTATGCGCACAACATCCTGTGGAACGCGCAAGGCGGCGGGCGGCTCGGCGACTTCGGTGCGGCCTGGATGACCGGCGCACTCGATGCGAATCAGGCGCAGGCATTGCAGGGCCTGGAGATGCGCGCCTTCGGCTGCCTGCTGGAAGAGCTGCTCGACCATTGCAGCGATGCACCGCCGCCTGCGATGTCCGCCCTGAAAGACCGCTGCATGCGGCCCGACGTGGCGGCGCGCCCTTCGTTCGCCGAAGCGCTGTCGGCGCTGCAGCAGGAAGCCATGCAATGACGAGCACCCGGCTGCCGCTGCCCACGCGCGACGGCGTCGGCCCCAGTTGCGTCGGCCTTCCTGCCGGCCCCTGGCCCACCATCGCCGACTTCCTGATCGAGCGCTTTCCCGCGATCTCGCGCGACACCTGGGCTGCGCGCATCGCGGCGCACGAGGTGGTGGACGAACACGGCGCCATCGTGACCGCGCAGCGCCGTTACGAAGCGCCGCTGCGCGTCTACTACTACCGCACGCTGGACGCCGAGGTGCGCATCCCCTTCGACGAGCAGGTGCTGTTCCAGGACGACCAGCTCGTCGTCGTGGACAAGCCCCCCTTCCTGCCCGTCACGCCCACCGGCAAGTACCTGCAGGAAAGCCTGCTCGTGCGGCTCAAGCGCAAGCTGAAGCTCGACGACCTCGTGCCGCTGCACCGCATCGACCGCAGCACCGCCGGGCTGGTGCTGTTCTCGGTGCGCCCCGAGACACGCGGCGCCTACCAGGCCATGTTTCCGGAGCGCCGCATCGCCAAGCACTACGAGGCCGTGGTGCCGTGGCGCGAGGGCGTTTCGTCGGTGCCCGACGTCTACCGCAGCCGGCTCGTGGACGACGAGCACTTCATGCGCGTGAAGGAAGTGCCGGGCGAGCCCAACGCCGAGACCCGCATCGCCGTGCAGCAGACGCTGGGCGAGCGGGCGCTGCTGCGGCTGTCGCCGGTCACAGGCCGCAAGCACCAGCTGCGGGTGCACTGCATGGCGCTGGGCATGCCGATCGAGAACGACCCGATCTACCCCACCCTGCTGCCCGCGAACACCGACGACTTCGACAAGCCCCTGCAGCTCTTGGCCAAGTCGGTGGCGTTCCAGGACCCGATCAGCGGCGACCTGCGCAGTTTCACGAGCCCCCGGAGCCTGACGCTGGCGCCAAGGTGACGCGGCCTGGGCGCGCGGCGCACTAAGCTCGTTTCCTGACATCTTTCATTCAGGAGACACCGGCACCATGGACACCACCCAACTCTTCTCGCTGAAGGGCCGCAGCGCCCTGATCACCGGCGGCTCGCGCGGCATCGGCCGCATGATCGCCGAGGGCTTCCTGGCCCAGGGCGCGCGCGTGTACATCTCGGCGCGCAAGGCCGCGGCCTGCGACCAGACCGCGAAGGAACTCTCGGCCTTCGGCCATTGCATCTCGCTGCCGGCGGACGTGTCCACGGTCGAGGGCGCGCAGGCGCTGGTCGATGCCTATGCGAAGCATGAGGGCTCGCTCGACATCCTCGTCAACAACGCCGGTGCGGCCTGGGGTGCGCCGTATGAAGAGTTCCCCGAAAGCGGCTGGGACAAGGTGGTCGACCTGAACCTCAAGACGCCCTTCTTCCTGACGAAAGCGCTGACGCCCATGCTCAAGAAAGCGGCGACCGATCATCTGTCGAAGGTGATCAACATCGCCTCGATCGACGGCATCTCGGTGAACCCGCAGGAAACGTACTCGTATGCGGCCAGCAAGGCCGGGCTGATCCAGCTCACGCGCCGCATGGCGCTGCGCCTGGCGCAGGACCGCATCGTGGTCAGCGCGATTGCGCCGGGTGCCTTCGCTTCCGACATGAACAAGGATGCGCGCGACCACGGCGACGAGGTCAAGGGCCGCATTCCGGCCGGCCGCATCGGCACGCCGGAAGACATGGCCGGTGCCGCCATCTACCTCGCCTCGCGCGCCGGCGACTACGTGATGGGTTCCACGCTGGTCGTCGACGGCGGCGTGACACACGCGCGCTGAGCTCAGGCGCTCAGCGCGGCGGCAACCTCAGTGGTTATCGCGCGGTATGCCGAAGGTCGCGTGGATCCTCTGGTACTTCACGGCGGGCTTGAGCACCATGCCTTCGGACAGCTCGTCGACCACCGTGCGCTGGATCTCCTGCCACGGCGTCTGGCTCGGCGGGTACGGATAGCCGCCGGCCGCTTCGAGCTTCTGGCGGCGCTTGGCCAGCTCTTCGTCGGACACCAGCATGTTGGCCGTGCGCTTCTTCAGGTCGATGCGCACGCGGTCGCCTGTCTTCACCAATGCCAGCCCACCGCCCGTCGCGGCCTCGGGCGAGGCATTCAGGATCGACGGCGAGCCTGACGTGCCCGACTGCCGGCCGTCGCCGATGCAGGGCAGCGCGGTGACGCCCTTCTTGAGCAGGTAGGACGGCGCGCGCATGTTGACCACCTCGGCCGCCCCCGGATAGCCGACCGGGCCGACGCCGCGCATGAACAGGATGCTGTGCGCATCGATCTTGGTCTTCGGGTCGTCGATGCGGCGGTGGTAGTCCTCCGGCCCGTCGAACACCACGGCGGTGCCCTCGAAAGCCATCGGATCGGCCGGGTTCTCGAGGTAGCGCCCGTGGAACTCGGGGCTGATCACGCTGGTCTTCATGATCGCGGAGTCGAACAGGTTGCCGCTGAAGTCGAGGAAGCCGGCGTTCTTCATCATCGGCTTGGCGTAGGGGAAGATCACCTTCCGGTCGTCGGTGAAGCGGCCTTCGCAGTTCTCGACGAGGGTCTTGCCGTTGGCCGTGAGCGCCGGCTGGATCTTGCCCTTGGCGATCAGCTCGGCCACCACCGCAGGCACGCCGCCCGCGCGGTAGTAGTCCTCGCCGAGGTACTCGCCGGCCGGCTGCAGGTTGACCAGCAGCGGCACCTTGTAGCCGTGCTTTTCCCAGTCGCCGGTCGTGAGCGGCACGCCGATGTGGCGCGCAATGGCATTCAGGTGGACCGGCGCATTGGTCGAGCCGCCGATCGCCGAATTCACGACGATCGCGTTCTCGAAGGCGGCGCGCGTCAGGATGTCCGACGGCTTCAGGTCTTCGCGCACCATCTCGACGATGCGCCGGCCGGTCATGTAGGCCATTTCCTGGCGGTCGCGGTACGGCGCGGGAATCGCTGCGCTGCCGGGCAGCGTCATGCCCAGCGCCTCGGTCAGCGAGTTCATGGTGGAGGCCGTGCCCATGGTGTTGCAGTGGCCGGCCGACGGTGCGGAAGATGCCACGAGCCGCAGGAAGCCCGGCTCGTCGATCTCGCCGGCGGCCAGCAGCTCGCGCGCCTTCCAGACGATGGTGCCCGAGCCCGTGCGCTCGCCCTTGTACCAGCCGTTGAGCATCGGACCGACGTTGAGCGCAATGGCCGGAATGTCGACCGTGGCGGCAGCCATCAGCTGGGCCGGCGTGGTCTTGTCGCAGCCGGTGGTCAGCACCACGCCGTCGAGCGGGTAGCCGTACAAAATTTCGACCAGCGAGAGGTATTGCAGGTTGCGGTCGAGCGAGGCGGTCGGGCGCTTGCAGGTCTCCTGGATCGGATGGATCGGAAACTCGAAGGCAATGCCGCCGGCGTCGCGGATGCCCTCGCGCATGCGCTCGGCCAGCACCAGGTGATGGCGGTTGCAGGGCGCGATGTCGGAGCCGGTCTGCGCGATGCCGATAATCGGCCGGCCCGACTGCAGCTCTTCGAGGCCGAGCCCGTAGTTCATGGTGCGCTCGAGATACAGCGCCGTCATGTCGGTGTTGGCAGGGTTGTCGAACCAGGCCTGCGAGCGCAGCTTGAGCGCGCCCGCCGACTTCTTCGAGGTGCTCTTCGACGGGGGGCTTTTCTTCTTGCTCATCAGGACATTCCCTTCAAGGTTTCTGCGGCGTTCGGAAGTGCCGCGCAATCGGCGATGTATTGGCGAATGATGTCGGCGAAATTGTCGTGCGGATGCAGGCCCAGCCGCGCGGCCCGCTCGGCGGAGGCGCCACCGGGCCAGTTGGCCACGATGCCGGCAATGCGCTCGTCGCGCTCGAAACGCACCAGCGCGCGCACCTTGGGGCCGGCCACCTCCTCCAGCGCATCGAGCATGTCGCTCACGCGCACGTTGAGCGCCGGCAGGTTGAGCGCGGCGCGGCCGCCGAAGGCTTCGCGGCTGGCTTCGTAGACGGCGATCAGGCCTTCGACCGTGCGGGTCGGCGACGACATCGGATGCGACACGTCGGGCGACACCGGGCAGATCGATTCCACGCCGGCCAGCGGCTCGCGGATGATGCCGCTGAAGAACGACGAGGCGGCGCCGTTGGGGCGGCCCGGGCGCACCGTCACGGTCATCAGCCGCGCGGCGCGGCCGTCGATGTAGCCCTTGCGCGTGTAGTCGGAAACGAGGTGCTCGCAAACCAGCTTCTGCGTGCCGTAGGAGGTTTGCGGCAATGGCAGCGTGTCGTCGGCCACCAGCGCAGGCAGCGGCACCGAAGGGTCGGGCCCGAAGACCGCCACCGAGCTGGAGAACACCAGGCGCGCGACCTTGCCGCCCGCGCCGACGTTGGCGCGCAAGGCATCGAGCAATGCGCGCGTGCTGTCGAGGTTGGAGCGCAGGCCGAGCTCGAAGTCGGCTTCGCACTCGCCCGACACGGCCGACGCGAGATGGAACACGCCGTCGAAGGCTTCGGTCTTCAGCGCCTCGGTCTGCGCGAGCAGCGGACCGGTGCGGGCCTCGACGCGCGCATCGGCCAGCAGGTCGGCCGGCGGCGGCGCGATGTCGGTCAGCACCACGCGCTCGATGCGCTGGCCGGCCAGCGTGCCGCGCGCCAGCAGCGCACGCGCAAGACGAGCGCCGACAAAGCCGCCGCCTCCGGTGATCAACAGTTTCATGGTTTGCCTCTCTTGGTTTTGCGTGGGACGGCGACAGCCGGTGCGGCCGTGCGCACTGCGCGCGCCGCGGCGCGCCGGCGCTGTCCCGTGATGACACCGCCCTCGACCAGGCGCTGCTCGCCGCGGATCAGGTGCTGGGTGGCGTGGTGGCGCGCTGCCACCGGGTCGCGCGCCGCGATGGCTTCGACGATGGCGCGGTGCTCGTTCTGCACCGCCTCCATGAAGTCGAGCCGGCGTGCCTCGTTGCCGCGCGTGATGCGCATGCCTTCGCGCAGGTACTGCTCCAGAAATCCGAGCAGCAGCCGGAACTGCGGATTGCCGGTGGCCTCGCCGATCACGCGGTGGAAAGCCAGGTCTTCCGCCACGCMGTCCTGGCCGGCCGCGGCGGCAACATCGATCGCTTTCAATGCGCGCCGCAGGGCAGCGATCTGGCTGCGGCTCGCGCGCTTGGCGGCCAGCGCGGCGATCTCGCCCTCGAGCACGCGCCGCACCTCGACCACGTGGACGACGGCCTGCACCGATTCGAGCACGGCGGGGTCGAAGGCCAGCGGACGATTGAGCGGCACCTGCGCCACGAACACGCCCAGGCCCTGGCGCGACGTGACCAGCGCCTGCGACTTGAGCTGGTGCACGGCCTCGCGCACCACGGTGCGCGAGACGCCGTGCGAGGCGGCGAGTTGCTGTTCGGTGGGAAGCCGGTCGCCGGGGCGCAGTGCACCGGATTCGATCTGTGCGGCCAATCGGGAGGCGAGCCTGTCGGACAGGCGGTCCGTCACCAGGTGGAAGGGTTCTGAGAGGGCGGAAGCCTGCACGGCAGCGGAAAAGTGGAGCTCGGTTATCGGGTCATCATACAAGTCAACCGGGATTTTCTCCTACCGGTTTGCCCTGATACCGGTTTCAAAAACGAGTGCCGATACTGCGCGGGCTGCGATGCGGAGGTCTCCGTGCCGCTTCCCTTCCCGCGATTGTCAGGACTCCTTGCATGGCCAGTGTCACGATTCAGGCGGTCAAGAAGCGTTTCGGCGAGATCGCCATCCTTCACGGTGTGGACATCGACATTGCCGATGGTTCGTTCACGGTGCTGGTGGGCCCGTCGGGCTGCGGCAAGTCGACCCTGCTGCGCATGATCGCGGGGCTGGAGGAAATCCACGGCGGCGAGATCCGCATCGGCGAACGCCGCGTGAACGACCTGCCGCCCAAGGAGCGGGACATCGCGATGGTGTTCCAGAACTACGCGCTGTACCCGCACATGACGGTGCGCGACAACATGGCCTTTGCGCTCGCGCTCGCGAAGATGGACAAGGCGGCCATCGACAGCAAGGTGCAGCGCGCGGCCGAGATCCTGGCCCTCGAGCCGCTGCTCGGACGCTATCCGCGCCAGCTTTCGGGCGGGCAGCGCCAGCGCGTGGCGATGGGCCGCGCGATCGTGCGCGATCCGCAGGTGTTCCTGTTCGACGAGCCGCTGTCGAACCTCGATGCCAAGCTGCGCGTCGCGATGCGCAGCGAGATCAAGGAGCTGCACCAGCGCCTGAAGACCACCTCCATCTACGTCACCCACGACCAGATCGAGGCCATGACCATGGGCGACAAGATCGTGGTGATGCGCGACGGCCGCATCGAGCAGACCGGCAGCCCGCTGGACCTGTACGACCATCCGGCCAACCAGTTCGTCGCGGGCTTCATCGGCTCGCCGGCCATGAACTTTCTGCCCGGCACCTTGCGGCGCAGCGGCGGCGCGGCCCATGTCGAACTGCCCGACGGCACGCGGCTCGATGCGCCCGTGCACGCGGGCGGCGCCGACGGCCAGAGCGTGGTGTACGGCACGCGGCCCGAGCACCTGACGCTCGGCGACAGCGGCGGCATCCCGTCGCGCGTGGTCGTGATGGAGCCGACCGGCATGGACACCTTCGTCGCGTGCCGCCACGAGGGCACGGAGCTCTCGGCCGTGTTCCGCGAGCGCTACGACTTCGCGCCCGGCAGCACCATCCACCTGCTGCCGGACCTGGAGCGCGCACACCTGTTCGATGCCGCCACCGGCCTGCGCCTGGCCGCCTGATGATTGTTCGATCCCCGGTCCGTTGACAACGAAGGAGACAGCCCATGAGTGATTTCAATCGCCGCAAGTTTCTCGAGAGTTCGGTCGGCGTTGCCGCCGCCGCGACGATCGGCACGGGCAGCGCCCTCTTCGCGCCGTTCGCGCAGGCGCAGACCCTGACTTTCAAGCCCGAAAAGGGCGCCAAGCTGCGCGTGCTGCGCTGGAGTCGCTTCGTGCAGGGCGACATCGACGCCTACATGGCCAACGTCAAGAAGTTCACCGAGGCGACGGGCATCGAAGTGCGCGTCGACAACGAGGGCTGGGAAGACGTGCGCCCGAAGGCCGCCGTGGCGGCCAACACCGGCGCGGGCCCCGACATCATCCTGTCGACCAACGACGACGCCAACCTGTACCCCGACAAGCTGCTCGACGTGACCGATCTCGCCGAATACCTCGGCAAGAAGTACGGCGGCTGGTACCCGGCCGGCGAGGCCTTCATGCGCCCCGACGGCAAGAAGTGGCTGGGCCTGCCGCTCGGCGCCTCGGGCTCGCTCATCGTGTACCGCGAGAGCATGGTCAAGGCCGCGGGCTTCGCGACTTTCCCGAAGACCACCGACGACTTCCTCAAGCTCTACAAGGCCCTGAAGGAAAAAGGCACGCCGGGCGGCATGGCGCTGGGCAACGCGACCGGCGACAGCACCTGGTGCAACTGGCTGATCTGGTCGCACGGCGGCAAGCTGGTCGACAAGTCGAACAAGGTGGTGATCGACAGCCCCGAGACGCTCAAGGCGCTCGAGTACGGCAAGGAGCTGTACGCCAACTTCATTCCCGGCACGCTCTCGTGGCTCGATCCGAACAACAACAAGGCCTTCCTCGACGGCCAGATCAGCGTGACCAACAACGGCATCTCGATCTACTACGCGGCCAAGAATTCGACCGACCCCAAGGTGAAGGAAATGGCCGCGGACATCAACCACGCGGTGTTCCCCATCGGCCCGGTCGGCGTGCCGACGGAGTCGCACCTGTTCTTCAACCAGATGGTCATGAAGTACACCAAGTTCCCTCAAGCAGCCAAGGAGTTCCTGCGCTTCATGATGGAGAAGGAGCAGTTCGACCCCTGGCTGCAGGGCGGCGGCGGCTACGTGGCGCAGCCCCTGCGCTTCTACGAGAACAGCGCGATCTGGACCTCCGACCCGAAGAACCTGCCGTACCGCGACTCGGTGAAGAACCTGCGCCCCGGCGGCTACGACGGCAAGCTGGGCTATGCCTCGGCGGGCGCTGCGGCGGACTTCATCATTCCGAACATGGTGGCCGAAGCGGCGAGCGGATCGAAGACGCCGAAGGAAGCGGCCGAGCGCGCGCAGAAGCGTGCCGAGCGCTACTACAAGGTCTGACCTCTCCATGACACTTCTGGCCAGGTTCCAGAACAGCCGCAACGCCCTTGGGTTGGCGTTCATGCTGCCGGCGGCGTTGTTGCTGCTGCTGTTCCTGACCTACCCGCTGGGGCTGGGCACCTACCTCGGTTTTACCGACGCCAAAGTCGGCCGCTCGGGCGAGTGGATCGGCCTGGAGAACTACGAGTACCTGTGGGGCGACGCCGTGACGCGGCTCGCCCTCTTCAACACGCTCTTCTACACGGCGGTGGCGAGCGTGCTCAAGTTCTTCCTGGGCCTGTGGCTGGCGATATTGCTGAACCGGAACATCCGCTTCAAGACCTTCTTCCGCGCGGTGATCCTGCTGCCCTACATCGTGCCCACGGCCCTGTCGGCGATCGCGTTCTGGTGGATCTACGACTCGCAGTTCTCGATCATCAGCTGGGCCCTCGTGAAGATGGGGCTGATCGACCAGTACATCGACTTCCTCGGCACGCCCTGGAATGCGCGCATCGCGGTGATCATCGCCAACGTGTGGCGCGGCGTGCCCTTCGTGGCGATCACGCTGCTGGCGGGGCTGCAGACGATCTCGCCCTCGTACTACGAGGCCTCCGCCATCGACGGCGCGAYGCCGTGGCAGCAGTTCCGCCACGTCACGATGCCGCTCTTGACGCCGATCATCGCGGTGGTCATGACCTTCTCGGTGCTGTTCACCTTCACCGACTTCCAGCTGATCTACGTCATCACCCGCGGCGGCCCGCTGAATGCCACGCACCTGATGGCCACGCTGTCGTTCCAGCGCGCGATCTCGGGCGGCGCGCTTGGCGAGGGCGCGGCGATCGCGATCGCGATGGTGCCGTTCCTGCTGGCCTGCGTGATGTTCAGCTTCTTCGGCCTGCAGCGCCGTGCGTGGCAGCAGGGCGGAGCGGACAAATGAAGGGCACCCAATGAGCAATGCGGGCCAGGTCGACACCGTCGGCATGAGCTACCTCGACTCGATCCCGCGCAAGCTGGTGACGGTCTACCTGCCGCTGCTGGTCTTCCTGATCGTGCTGCTGTTCCCGTTCTACTGGATGGCCATCACCGCGGTGAAGCCCGACGCCGAACTGCTCTCGCGCGAGGGAAATCCGTTCTGGGTGATCCATCCGACACTCGCGCACTTCTACAAGCTGCTGTTCGAGACCTCGTACCCGCAGTGGCTGTGGAACACGGTGCTGGTGTCGGTGGTATCGACCTTCGTGTCACTGGCGGCCTCGGTGTTCGCGGCCTATGCCATCGAGCGGCTGCGCTTCAAGGGCGCGAAGCATGTGGGCCTGTCGATCTTCCTGGCGTACATGGTGCCGCCGTCGATCCTGTTCATTCCGCTCGCGAGCGTGGTCTTCAACCTCGGGCTGTTCGACACGCGCTGGGCGCTGATCCTGACCTATCCGACCTTCCTCATCCCCTTCTGCACCTGGCTGCTGATGGGCTACTTCCGCTCGATCCCGGCCGAGCTGGAGGAATGCGCGCTGATCGACGGCGCGAGCCGCTGGCAGATCCTCGTGAAGATCGTGCTGCCGCTGGCGGTGCCGGGGCTCATCTCGGCGGGCATCTTCGCGTTCACGCTGTCGTGGAACGAATTCATCTACGCGCTCACCTTCATCTCGTCGTCGGAAGTGAAGACGCTGCCGGTCGGCGTGGTGACGGAACTGGTGCAGGGCGACGTGTACCAGTGGGGGCCGCTGATGGCCGGTGCGCTGCTGGGCTCGCTGCCGGTGGCCTTCATCTACTCGTTCTTCGTCGAGTACTACGTCTCGGGCATGACCGGGTCGGTCAAGGAATAGCGTGCCGCGCTAGTTCCAGCGGGGAACGGCTTCGTCCTTCAGTTGCTGGCGCAGCAGGTCGTAGTCGGGCACCACGCTCTCGACGGTTTCCCAGAAGCGGTGCGAATGGTCCATCACGCGCAGGTGGGCCAGTTCGTGGGCGACGACGTAGTCGATCACCGGCAGCCGGAAATGGATCAGCCGCCAGTTGAGCCGGATCGATCCGTCGGCACTGGCACTGCCCCAGCGCGTGGCTGCATTCGACAGCGACAGCTTCTGCCACCGCACGCCGAGCTGCGGTGCGAAGTGATCGAGGCGCTCGATGAACAGCTTGCGCGCCTGCCGCATGAGCCAGGCCTGCGCGGCGTCGCGAATCTGCGAAGGCTCGGCGCTCTGCGCCACGGCCAGCCGCAAGGTGCGCGGCCCGCCCGCACTGTCGCCCTCGTCGAGGGTGCCGCCGACGCTTGCAAAACCGTGCTTCGGATCGAGCCGGATCACCACCGGTTCGCCCATGAAAGGAAACCCGGCCCCGTCCTTCCACTCGATGCGCGTGGCCTCGACGCGCGCGTGGCGCTGCTGCGTTTCCATCAGCTTGCGCAGGATCCAGTCGGCCTTCTCCTGAACGGCCGCATCGACATCGCGCAGCGCCACCCAGCGCGGCGCGCGCACCGAGAGGCCTTCGGCGCCGACCAGGAATCCGATGGTCTTGCGCTTGCCGCGCTTGAATTCGTAGGCCACGCGCGCCGAGCCCAGCACCGTTTCGCGCGTGGCCTGCGGGTGCACGAAGCTCGCGAGCGTCAGGGTGTCGCGCAGGGGGATGGCGGGCAATGCGGGGCCGGCGTCGACGGCGTTGTCTTCCGGCGCGACGCGGGGCGCCACCGGCGTCGCGGCAGGCGGCGCGGCCTTCCTGACCTTCTTCGGGCGAGGCGCWGGCGGCTCGGGCCGCGCCAATTCGCTGCCCAGCCCCTCGAACAAGTCCATCGTGAACTGCAACAGTCCCCGCATCTGGCTTTCTTTCTAGCGGTAGGCCTCGGGATCGAGCCGCCGCATTTCTGCTTCGATCCACGCTTCGACTTCGCGCATCAACTCATCGGGCTTGCGACCGACACTCGAAATCGCCGGCCCGATGGACACGTCGACCACGCCGGGACGCTTGATGAACGCCTTGCGCGGCCAGACCTTGGCCGAGCTGACCGCCACCGGGATCACCGGCACGCCGGTTTCGCACGCGAGCCGCGTGCCGCCGCTCTTGTAGGTGCCCTTCTGGCCGCGCGGAATGCGGGTGCCTTCGGGGAACATGATGATCCAGATGCCCTGCGCAAGCAGCTTGCGGCCCTGGTTGACCACCTTGTTGAAGGCCTGCGCACGCTGGCTGCGGTCGATGTGGATCATGTCGAGCCGCGCCATCGCCCAGCCGAAGAAGGGCACGTAGATCAGTTCCTTCTTGAACACGAAGGCCAGCGGGTGCGGCATCAGCGTGGGCATCAGGAAGGTCTCGAGCGTGGACTGGTGCTTGACCAGCAGCACGGCGCCCGCGAGCTTGTCGGTCGGCAGGTTTTCCATGCCGCTCACGCGGGTCTGGATGCCGAGCAGCACGCGCGCGCCGCCGATGGCCCAGCTCAGCCATTGCACCGCCATCCAGTAGAGCGGGATACCGCGCTTCCAGAGCGAGCTGACGCACATGATGATGCCCCAGGGCACCACGGTGACGAGCATCCACAGTGCATGGACAACGGAACGGAAAAACGCCATCAGACAGCCACCTGCAATGCAGCCTGCGCTTCGCGCGCAAGCAAGAAGTCGACAAAGGCGGCGAGGTCCTCGTGAACCATCGTGTTCGCCGGATATTCGGGAGGCAGCGGATCGATACCGCGGCAGGCCGCACCCATGCCGGTGAGCAGCAGGTGCGGTTCGCARCCGGCAGCCGCGCCCGCCTGCAGGTCGCGCAGGCTGTCGCCGGCCGTTGGTATGCCCTTGAGATCGATGCCGTAGCGGTCGCCGATCTGCAGGAACAGGCCCGGCTTCGGCTTGCGGCAGTCGCAGCCCTCGTCGGGGCTGTGCGGGCAATAGAACACCGCATCGACCTTGCCGCCCACGGCCGCGAGCATCTTGTGCATCTTGGCGTGCATGGCGTTGAGCGAGGCCATGTCGAACAGGCCGCGGCCCAGGCCCGACTGGTTGGAGGCCACCACCACGTGCCAGCCCGCATGGTTGAGACGCGCCACGGCCTCGAGCGCACCGGGCAGCGGTGTCCACTCGATGTCGCTCTTGACGAAATCTTCGCGGTGCACGTTGATCGTGCCGTTGCGGTCGAGGATGACGAGTTTCATGGCAATGCCGCCGGTGGAGGAATCGTCGAAGGGATCAAACGGCCAACCGCTCGAGCTGCGCCACGCGGTTCATCGCGGCGTGCAGCGACATCAGCAGGCCCAGGCGGTTGAGCCGCAGGTCGGCCTGCTCGGCATTGACCATCACGTCAGTGAAGAAAGCATCGACCGGCTCGCGCAGCGCGGCCAGCGTCTGCAGCGAGCCGGTGTAGTCGCCGGCGTCGAACTGGGCGTTGGCGGCGGGCACGACCTGCGCCATGGCGGCGTGCAGCGCCTTCTCGGCGGGCTCCTGCAGCAGCAGTTCGCTGACGTGCGCGTCGGCTTCGGGCGCCTTCTTGAGGATGTTGCCGATGCGCTTGTTGGCCGCGGCCAGCGCGGCGGCGGCGGGCAGTGCGGCGAAGGCGCGCACGGCAGCCAGCAGCTTGGGCACTTCGCCCAGGCGCTGCGGACGCGGAGCCAGCACGGCATCGACCTCCTGTGCGCTGGCGCCCTGCTCGCGCAGGCTGCCGGCAAGGCGGTCGAGGATGAAGTCCTGCAGCTCGACGGTGGCCTTGCCGCTGTCGAAACCGTCGATGTCCTTGAACTGCGCGGCGGCGTCCTGCAGCAGTGCGTCGAGGCCCAGCGGCAGGTCCTTCTCGATCAGCATGCGAAGCACGCCCAGCGCATGGCGGCGCAGCGCGAACGGATCGCGATCGCCGGTGGGCAGGTTGCCGATGCCGAACATGCCGACCAGCGTTTCGAGCTTGTCGGCCAGCGCGACCACGAGGCCCACGCTGTTGCGCGGCAGTTCGTCGCCGGCGAAGCGCGGCTTGTAGTGGTCTTCGATCGCATCGGCCACCGCGGCGTCGAGGCCGTCGTGCAGCGCGTAGTAGCGGCCCATGGTGCCCTGCAGCTCGGGGAATTCGCCCACCATGTCGGTCACGAGGTCGGCCTTGGCGAGCTGCGCGGCTTGCGTCGCCTGCGCGGCCACCGTGGCGTCGCCGAGCTTCTCGGCAATGCCGCGCGCGATGTGCATCACGCGCTGCACGCGCTCGCCCTGCGTGCCGAGCTTGTTGTGATAGACCACCTTGCCGAGCGACTCGACGCGCGAGGCCAGCGACTTCTTGCGGTCCTGGTCGAAGAAGAACTTGGCGTCGGCCAGGCGCGGGCGCACCACCCGCTCGTTGCCCTCGATCACCGCGCTCGCATCGTCGGGGCTGATGTTGCTGACGACCAGGAACTTGTTGGTGAGCCTGCTCGAGGCGTCGAGCAGCGGAAAGTATTTCTGGTTGGCCTTCATCGTGAGGATCAGGCATTCCTGCGGCACTTCGAGGAACTCGCGCTCGAAGCTGCAGACCAGCACGTTGGGGCGTTCGACCAGCGCCGTCACTTCGTCGAGCAGCGCCTCGTCCTGAATGGGCACGGAGCCGCTGCCGACCTGGATGGCCGCGGCCGCGAGCTGGCGCGCGATTTCGGCGCGGCGCGCCTCGAAGCTCGCGATGACCGCACCGTCTTCCTGCAGCTGCAGCGCGTAGCTGTTGGCATCGCGCAGCACGACCGGGTCGACCGCCGCCTCGAAGCGGTGCCCGTGCGTTTCGCGGCCGGCCTGGAGGCCCAGCGCCTCGATGGGCACCACGGTGCCGCCATGCAGGGCGACGAGGCCGTGCGCGGGGCGCACGAAGCTCACGCTGCTCCAGCCCGGCAACTCGCAGCCGCTTTCGAGCTGGTAGCTCATGACCTTGGGGATCGGCAGCTTCGCAATCGCTTCGGCCAGCGCCTTCTGCAGGCCTTCGGCCAGTGTGGCGCCCTTGGCGGTGCTCTCGTAGAACAGGGCTTCGGCCTTGCCGTCCATCGCGCGCTTCAGGCCGGGCACGGCCGAGGCGTCGGCGCCCAGCGCGCCCAGGCGCTTGAGCAGTGCGGGCGTGGGCTGGCCCGAGGCATCGAGCCCCACGGCCACGGGCATGAGTTTTTGCGACACGGCCTTGTCGGCGGCGCGCTCGGCCACGTGCGTGAGGTGCGCAGCGAGGCGGCGCGGCGAGGCATAGGCGGTGAGCACGGCGCCCGCCTCGACAAGCCCCTGCACCACCAGCTGGTCGCGCAGCACGCCGGCAAAGGCGTCACCGAGCTTCTTCAACGCCTTGGGCGGCAATTCCTCGACAAACAGTTCGACAAGAAGGCTGGCAGACGACATGGCTCAGAGGGATAGGACGAAAACTGCGCCGCGAACGGCGCCGGTCACGGGCGCGCAGCGATGCGGCACCGTGGAAGGGAAAGAGAAGAAAGGGTTCATGCGGCAACGGCGCCGTTGTGGCGCCGCTCCATGCCGCGGCGCGCCGCGAACGCGAGCACCGCCACCATCAGCAGCGGCGCCCAGACAGTGACCATCTCGTTCAGCAGCACCTGCGCGCCGCGCGGCGAGAAGAAACGTTTCAGCGCGATCGGCGACACCTCGATGGGCCGCCATGGGCTGAAATAGCGCGCGTCGCTGAACGGCCAGAAGAAGGCGATGCCGATGCCGCCGTTGGTCAGCATGTCCAGCAGCGGATGCGACATGGTGCACAGCGCGATCCATGCCCAGCCCACCGCCCGGCGCATGCCCCAGCGCGGCGCGAGCCACCAGCCGGCGAGGCCGAGCAGCAGCGCGAAGAGCAGGGTGTGCGTGAAGCCGCGATGCCCCGCCATGCCGCCATAGGCGATGCCGAGCTTGAAGGCCAGGCCGTCGAAGTCCGGCACGATGGAAGCGAGCATGCCCGCGAGCAGCGCCGGCACCGGCACGCGCCGCGTGCCCAGCGCGACGGCTGCGCAGACGGGAACGGCGACGTGGGTGAAGATCGTGGGCATGGCGGCTGGGCGGGCAAGCAATCAGGATCAGGCGGCCTTCTTCGGCGGCATCTGTGCGACCCATTCGCGCGGCGCCATCGGGAAGCCCAGCCGTTCGCGGCTCTCGCAATAGCTCTGCGCCACGCTGCGCGCGAGGTTGCGGATGCGGCCGATGTAGGCGGCGCGCTCCGTTACGCTGATGGCGCCGCGGGCGTCGAGCAGGTTGAAGCTGTGCGCGGCCTTGAGCACCTGTTCGTAGGCCGGCAGCGCGAGCTGCTCGGTCATGAGGTGCTTGGCCTGCTTCTCGTGCGCGGCAAAGGCGGTGAACAGGAACTCGGCGTCGCTGTGCTCGAAGTTGTAGGTGGATTGCTCGACCTCGTTCTGCTTGTAGACGTCGCCATAGCTCAGGCCTTCGGTCCAGGTCAGGTTGTAGACGTTGTCCACGCCCTGCAGGTACATCGCGAGCCGTTCGAGGCCGTAGGTGATTTCGCCGGTGATCGGCTTGCAGTCGATGCCGCCGACCTGCTGGAAGTAGGTGAACTGGGTCACTTCCATACCGTTGAGCCAGACTTCCCAACCCAGGCCCCAGGCGCCGAGCGTGGGGTTCTCCCAGTCGTCCTCGACGAAGCGGATGTCGTTCTTCTTGAGGTCGAAGCCCAGCGCCTCGAGGCTGCCGAGGTAGAGCTCGAGGATGTTCGAGGGCGCCGGCTTGAGCACCACCTGGTACTGGTAGTAGTGCTGCAGGCGGTTGGGGTTCTCGCCGTAGCGGCCGTCCTTGGGGCGGCGGCTGGGCTGCACGTAGGCGGCCTTCCAGGGCTCGGGGCCGAGGGCCCGCAGGAAGGTGGCGGTGTGCGAAGTGCCCGCGCCGACCTCCATGTCGTACGGTTGCAGCAGCGCGCAGCCCTTGTCGGCCCAGTACGACTGCAGTTTGAGAATGATTTGCTGGAAGGTCAACATGAAGCTGGCCGGCGTGGCCGGACATTGGACGGTAGCGCGGTGATGCACCGCGAAAGCGGACGATTTTACGTTCGGAGGGCAACTCTCCCACAGCGGGCCGGGATGCCGGCTGCTCGCGCCGCCCCGAAGGCCGTGCGACAACCACCGACCGGCTGCACCCAGCAGCCCCTTCCGAGCCCGCTTTTCCCTGCCTCCACAGACATGTCACCGCCCCACATCGGTCCGAACTCTCCGTTTTTCATCGTGCTCGACGCCGGCTCCGGCAGCGAGGACGCCGCCGAGGCCCGCCGGGTCATCGAGGAAGGCTGCACGACGGCCGGCCGCAGGCACCGCATCTTCCTGGTCGACGGTCCCGGCCGGGTGCAGGCCCTGGCGCGCGAGGCCGTCGAGCGCGCCCGCGCCGTGGGCGGCGTGGTGGTGGCCGCGGGCGGCGACGGCACCATCCATGCGGTGGCGCGGGCCACGCTCGGCAGCGGCTGCGCCTTCGGCATGCTGCCGCAGGGCGGCTTCAACGACTTCAGCCGCGCCCACGGAATCCCGCGCGACACGGCGCAGGCGCTGCAGGTGCTGCTGAGCGAACAGCCACGGGCCGCGCAGGTGGGGCTGGTCAACGACCGGGTGTTCCTGGTGAATGCCAGCATGGGCCTGTACGCCGATCTGCTGGAAGAACGCGAACCCTGCAAGGCGCACGATGGCCGCGGCCGCTGGACCGCACTCTTCGCAGGCCTGTTGACGGTGATGCGCGGCCATCGGCACTGGAACCTGCGCATGGCCTGGCGCGGCCGGGAGAAGGACATCCGCACGCCGACGCTGTTCGTCGGCAACAACCCGCTGCAGCTGCTGCAGGTGGGGGGCGCGCATGCCGATGCGCCGGAACAGGGGCAGCTGGCGGCGGTCGCGCTCAAGCCGGCCGGGGTGCTGGCGATGCCCGGGTTGCTGGTGCGCGGCGCGCTGGGGCGGCTCGGAAACGCCGACCAGGTGCTGAGCTTTCCCTTCGAATCGATGACGGTGAAGGCCGGCCGCCTGCGCTCGCCGCGCCGCGTGAAGGTGGCGACCGACGGCGAGATCGGCTGGGCCGAGATGCCGCTGCTGTTTCGCGTGTCGCCCGAGCCGCTGTGGCTGGTGCGGCCCGATGTCGCGCCGGCGCTGGAGGCCGCGAAGCAATGAGCTGCCTGCTGCAGATTTCCGACCCGCATTTCGGCACCGAGCAGCCCGAGGTGCTGCAGGCGCTCGAACGGTTCGCGCACGCGCTGTCGCCGCAGCTCGTGCTGCTGTCGGGCGACATCACGCAGCGCGCCACGCATGCGCAATTCGCGGCAGCCCGCGCCTTTGTCGACAGGCTGGCGGCGCCCGCCATGCTGGCCATTCCGGGGAACCACGACATCCCGCTGTTCCATCTCGCGGCGCGGTTCTTCGCGCCCCATGGCCGCTACGCGAGCGCCTTCGGCGCCGACCTGGAGCCGGTGTTCGAGTCCGCCGAATGGCTCGTCGTCACGGTCAACACGACGCGCTGGTACCGGCACGTGGAGGGCGAGGTGTCGCCGGCACAGATCGACCGGGTGGCGGCGCGGCTGGCGGCGGCCTCGCCTTCGCAGCTGCGCGTGGTGGTGACGCACCAGCCGGTGATGGTCACGCGGCAGGAAGACATGTCGCACCGGCTGCATGGGCGCGAGGCGGCCGTCGCACGATGGTCCGAGGCGGGCGTCGACCTGGTGCTGGGCGGCCATATCCACCTGCCCTTCGTGCGCTCGCTGCACGACGCCTTCTCCGGCTGCAGGCGCACCGCATGGGCGGTGCAGGCCGGCACGGCCGTGTCGACGCGCGTACGGGCCGGGCGCCCCAACTCGGTGAACGTGGTGCGCCCCGACATGGCGGAGGGCGTGCGCGCCTGCCGGGTGGAGCGCTGGGACTACGCGGCCGGCGACAAGTCCTTCGGGTGCGCCAAAGTATTCGTGCTTCCGCTTGCCAACGGTGCAGCGGGCCCTTAGGGTGCGCCGCATGCCGATGGAAGCTCCCCCTCTCGTTCTCCTTGCCCAGCAACTCGGCGCGCATGCGCTGGGCTGGTTTCTTTCGATCTGGACCGTGTCGGTGCTGGGCGCCGGCGCAGCCTGCCGGGTGCTGCAGCGGCGCCATTTCAAGGCCCCGGATACCGACGAACCCAGCGAGCCGCGCCTGGCGGCCGGGCTGGCGGCGGGTTTCCTGCTGGTTTTGGCGGCGGCGAGCGTGTTCGCCTGGATCGCCTCGAACCTCTCGGACGGACGCGCGATGGGTCTGGCCGACCAGGCGCTGGCCGACGCCATCGGCACGCACGTGCCGTGGGCCGCCCTGGTCGCGTTCAGTTGGCTCACCCATCTGGGCGACGCCGCCTTTCTCGCGCCGGTGTGCCTGCTGGTCGCGCTGGTGCTGTGGCGCCACGCGCACCACGGCCTCGCATGGGGCTGGGTGCTGGCGCTTGGAGGCATCGTGGTGCTGAACCCCGCGCTCAAGCAGATCTTTGCGCGGGCCCGTCCGCTGCACAACCACGGGCTGGCCCTGGAAACGAGCTTCAGCTTCCCGAGCGGCCACAGCGCGGGGGCGATCGTGAGCTATGGAATGCTGCTGTACCTGGCGCTGCGCACGCTGCCGGCGCGCTGGCATGTGCCGGCGGCGATGGCGGCTGCGGCGGCCATCCTGGCCATCGCCTGCAGCCGCATCTTCCTGCAGGTGCACTTCGCGAGCGATGTGGTGGCCGGCCTGTTGACCGGCTTCGCCTGGCTGCTGGTGTGCGTGGGCAGCCTGGAATACGCGCGGCACCGCAAGCGCCGCACCGCGCGCTGACCGGGATCAATACTCCCAGAAGATTCGCTGCAGTTCCTTGGTGCTGCTGGTCTTGGTGAGGGCCACCATCGCCAGGATGCGGGCCTTCTGCGGGCGCAGGTCGTGCGCCACCACCCAGTCGTACTTGTCGTCGGGCTGCTCGGCGTTGCGGATCACGAAGCCGTCGGGCACGCGCGAGCTGCGAATGACGATCACGCCGTCGGCGCGCGCCTTCTGCAGGTTCGGAACGATGCGGTCGGCCACCGAGCCGTTGCCCGTGCCGCCGTGGATCAGCGCCTTGGCGCCGCTCTTGGCAATGGCGTCGATGGCGATGGACGACACACCTTCGTAGCCCATGGCGATCTCGACCGGCGGCAGCGCGGTGATGCTGTCGATGTCGAACTCGGAGTTCATGGTGTGGCGCTTGACCGGTGCGCGGAACCAGTAGTTCTTGCCCTCGACCACCATGCCGAGCGGGCCCCACTGGCTCGAGAAGGCGCTGGTCTTGATGTTGACGCTCTTGCTCACGTCGCGGCCGCTGTCGATGTTGTCGTTCATCGTCACCAGCACGCCCTTGCCCGCTGCGTCCTTGCTGCCCGCCACGTTGACCGCGTCGTACAGGTTGAGCGCGCCGTCGGCCGAGAGCGCCGTGCCCGGGCGCATCGAGCCGACCACGACGATCGGCTTGCTGGTGTGCACGGTGAGCGTCAGGAAGTAGGCGGTTTCTTCCAGCGTGTCGGTGCCGTGGGTGATGACGATGCCGTCGACGTCCGGCTGCTTCGACAGCGCCGAGACGCGCTTGGCCAGCGTCAGCAGGTTGTCGTTGGTCAGGCTTTCGGACGCGACCTGGAACACCTGCTCGCCACGCACGTTGGCGACCTTGGAGAGCTCGGGCAGCCCGGCGATCAGCTTCTCGACGCCGACCTTGGCGGCCGCGTAGGTGGCGCTGTTGACGGCCGAGGCGCCGGCACCGGCGATGGTGCCGCCGGTGGCGAGGATGACCACGTTGGGGAGCCCTTGGGGGGCCTGCTGGGCCTGTGCGAAGGCGCTGGCGGCAAACAGGGCGGCGCCGGCGGCGAAGGCCCTGAAGCGGGGAGAGAGGTACATGAAAGACTCCTTGGTTTGAGACGAATTTCTCGAGGCGGCGAGGAAGATACATGAACCGTGCCCGCATGCACTGCGCCGCCATGCCGGCACGGCATGCGGCCATGCGCCGTAGGATTACCATCGGTCGGGCGCACCCGCCAACCCATGCCATGAACGCCGATACCGCCGCCCTGCCCCCCGCCACCGCCCAGGAAATGCCCGCCCCCGACGGCCCGCTGTCGCGCGCCCGCCCGGGGCGCGAACGCATCATGGCCGCCATCCGCACCGCGGCGGTGACCGAATTCAGCCTGCATGGCCTCAAAGGCGCCTCGACCCAGGCGATCGCGGCGCGCGCCGGCCTCACCAAGCCCCAGCTGCACTACTACATCGCCGGCAAGGAAGAGCTCTACGAAGAGCTGCTGATGCAGGTGCTGCACGACTGGAAGGTGGTGTTCTCCTTCGAAGACGCCAGGGACCCGGGCTCGGTGCTCGAGGACTACATCCGCAAGAAGCTCGACCATGCCTTCGACAACCCCGAGATCTCGCGCATCTTCACGCGCGAGATCCTCGATGGCGGCCGCAACCTCGACCGCTACTGGCCCAATGCGCGGGCCTGGACGCAGAAGAAGGTGGACGTGATCAACGGCTGGATCGCGCGCGGGCAGATGCGCCCGCTCGATGCGCGCATCTTGCTGATGCACATCTGGGCCATGACCCAGAGCTATGCCGACTACGCGATACAGACGCGCGTGATGCTCGGCCTGGAGCGCGATGCGCCGATCGACCGCGAGCCCGTCGCGCGCGAACTCGTTTCATTCGTGCTGAACGGCTGCGGCATCAAGGGCTAGATCGTCACGATGGGCCCAGCGGCCTTGTTCCATGGCCCCGCTGCCACGGCAATCGCCGCGTTACCACTCACCCACTTCGCGGACACGCTGGTCCAGCTCCCATTCCAGCCGTTCCAGCTGCTGCAGCCGCTCGCGTGCGCGTCTTTCGTTGGCCCGCCGCCTGCCAGTGAGCCTGGCCAGCCCGCGAGAAATCATCGACAGCATCAGGTGAGGCTTTGTGACACCCCTCATCGGTGCAGGTATTGGAATGTGGCGAAGGCCATTCATGCCATGTCTCCTCAGTCAGCGTTCAATCAAACAGGGCAACGCGGTGTGCAGAAAATCCGCCGGGCCCGTCCTTGCGGGTAGGCAGCTTCACGTTCAATTCATGAACAGCACAGCAAGCAGTCACTGTAGAAATTGCACCGCATGCGCACATGAGCGGTGCGCACCTTCTCCGGGGAGACAATTGCCCCGCTCCCTCCCTCTACCGCCCATGACAAAGCGCCTGCCAGGGGCAGGAATGAACGGAGCAGAGCGGCAAGTCGGTGCGCCGCACGGCTCCGCGACCGCGCGACCGAGGCAATCCAGAACGCCGCAGCTCTAGCCCTTTCCTCTTACTCCCCCCTGCACGGCAGCCGGTCCCGGCGAGCGCAGTGACTTTCGGCACTGGCGACACCCGCGCCGCGCTTCTACCTTCGCACGCTTCGCCGCCGGGCTGTTCCGCTGCGGCGAATCACGTACAGAGGAGTTTGAGGATCATGAGAACAAGATTGTTTTTGGTGGCCATGGCCACGGCCGCGCTGGTCGCCTGCGGTGGTGGTGGCGGCAACTCCGGGAGCCTCCCGATCGGCGGGGTGCCACTGCCGCCTGGGCCCGGCGCCGGCCCGAGCCCCAGCCCGGAACCGCCCCCCGAACCCAACCCGGCACCGCCCCCCACACCGGTCAGCGCCCACTACAAGTTCCTGACGTTCAAGCAGGACCGCGACCCCAACGTCGATCCGCCCGAGAAGCGCTACGACGACTACATCGCGCTGCTGAACCGCGAAGGTGCCGCGGGCTACCGCTACCTCGACGGCGTGGCCGGCGGCACCATCGTCACGCTCCAGGACCAGTTCATGATGGTCAAGGACACCGAGACGACCTACAGCTACGAATACAAGCGCTTCGAGATCGACATCCAGTCGAGCGACGGATTGCCGCGCCTGCTGCAGCAGATGAAGGAACAGGGCGCAAAAGGCATGGTGTTCGTCAAGCTCCTCGGCATGATCGATCTCAATGCGAACAACAACGGCGAATTCGGCGTGCTCTATCGCAAGGACGCCGGGTCGTCGGCCACCTACGACTTCACGGCGGCCGACTTTCCTCCGGCCTCCGCCGATCTCGTGAACCTGGCGAATGCCCAGGGCGCCAACGGCTTCAGGCCCTGGGCCGCGCCGGTCATCCGGGGCCTGACGCAGCAGTTCTTCATCAAGGACCAGAGCAGCCCGGCTCGCTACGAGCTGAAGGCGGTCATCAGTCCGCTGAGCGTGGTCGGCGGGGAGGTGAAAGACGTCAAGGCCCAGATCCGCGACCAGGGCGCGGCGGGCTACCGCCTGCTGAAGTCGCGCTTCATGGAAGACGGGAAGGAATTCATCCTCTATCTCAAGGACACGACGCAATCGAGCCGCTTCGAGTACGAATTCCTCGAGAACCCGGACACCGTCTTCGGTCTCCAGGAGGCCAACGCGGTGCAGGCGAACGGCCAGACCGCGACCGGGCTGCGCTACTTCGGCCTCCCCGATACACCGGTCTTCTTCAGGTCGCTGAGCTGCAACGGACCGCTGTGCGTGTCGCCCTACGGCAAGGAAATCGAAGACGGTAGCTGAGCCGCCACGGAGCACCCTGAACAACTATCGGAGTGCGATCAGCAGCACGCCGGTGATGGCCAGCGCCGCGGTCCAGGCCCGGCGCGGCATCGTGCCGCTCGTCAGGCGAGGGTACCTGGCGAGGCCGCGGCACACGCCGCCGGCGATGAGGCCGGTCGTGACCAGCATCGCGGCCGTGTGGACGCCGACGGCCGCCAGTGCCAGGACCATCGAGCCCGACGCGGTGATCTCGCGCGCCGGATCGCCTGCAAGGCACAGCGGCATGAGCGCCGGCACCAGCATCAGCCCGGCCCCGTGCGCGGTGGCCATCAGGAAGGACCAGAGCGCGATGCCGGCGTGGCCGGACGGCGCGCGCATGGGCGTGTGCATGAGGGTGCGCGGCGCGGCACCGCGCAGCAGACGGCACAACGCCGCGCCGACGAGCAGCGCGCCGGCCAGGCCCTGCACCAGCGCAGGGTCCAGCGACAGGCCTTGTGCAAAGGCACAGGCCACGATCGCGACCGACGCCGCGTGCCCGACGGCGATGGGCAGCAGGGCGCGCCGCGCCTGCGCCGCGTCGTGCGCACGCACGCCCCATGCGGCGGCGAACATCCAGCCGGTCGCCGGGCTCAGCCCGTGAAAAGCACCGACGCCGGCGACGGCGATCCACGGCCACAGGTTCGTCATGGCGCATCCGTCCGGGCGGGAGGGGGCGGGCTCAGTCGTGCGATGCGCAGCACGAACCGGCTGCAGCGGCTGGCGCCGGCTCGTAGCGGTCGTGATGCCGCACCCAGTCCATGGCGTAGACCGGGTTGTGCTCGTCGCGGCCCTTGGGGGTGAGATCGAGCAGGCTGTACGTGCCCATCATCACTTCGACACCGCGCTCGTAGGTCGAGTAGGTGTGGAAGACCTCGCCCGCATCGTCCTTGTAGAACACGCTGATGCCGGGCGCCTCTTGCGCCGGGAAGGGCCGCACGCTGTAGTTGTAGTAGACCTCGCCCTTGCCCTCGGCCCATTCCTGCGGCTTGAAGCTGACGCCGAAGTCGTAGTTGAAGTCGCTGTCGTACGCCGACACCCACTTGAACTGCCAGCCCATGCGCTGGCGAAAGCGCTCGATCTCGGCCAGCGGCGCACGCGAGACGACCAGCAGCGTGACGTCGCGGTGCGCCAGGTGCACGCGCATGCCTTCGATGTGATCGGCCATGAAC
>NZ_JBFUHN010000080.1:0-29014 GCF_056402375.1 Variovorax sp. P4_B10
ACGTAGCTGTGGATCCACTGGATGTCGGGGCCCATGCTGCTCAGCACGCCGCAGGACTTTTGCGAGATGGCCTTCAGATCCGACGGAGTGAATTTGCCGGCACCGGGGATGTCTCGTTCGATGATGAATTTGGGCATGTCGATACTCCTGTCTAGAATCGGTCGAAGGCGACCAGTACCTATGGTGCCGACGCGAAGCACCCTTGTCTTGCCCGCTTCGCCGGACTTATTGACTGAAGCCCCGCCCTCGCTTGCCTGAGAGGTGACCATGGATGTCTTGTCGGACGTGCTGCGGACCATCCGCCTGGAGGGCGCGCTGTTCCTGAACGGGGACATGCATGCGCCCTGGTGTTTCCAGGTGCCCAGGGGCGCGGACATCGCGCAGCTGCTCAAGCCCGGCGCGCAACGGCTGGGCATCTGCCACCTGGTGCTGCAAGGCGAATGCTGGGCCCAGGTCGATGGCGAGGCGCCGCTGCGCGCATACGCCGGCGAAGTGATCGCCGTGCCGCATGGCGACTCGCATGTGCTGGGCAGCGGCCTGCAGCATGCGGCGGTGGACATGGCGCATGTGGTGAGTCCGCGAGCGCCCGAACTGGAGCGCATCCGCTACGGCGGCAACGGTGACCGCACCGTGCTGGTGTGCAGCTGGTTCGCGTACGAAGGCGATGCGCCCAATCCCGTGATGGCGAACATTCCGCGCCTGTTCACCATGTCGTTGCGCAGCAGGCCGGCAGGCCTGTGGATCGAGCAGTCCGTCAACTTCGTATTGGGCGATGCGGCGTCGCACACGCCCGGTTCGGAGATGGTCGCCGCCAAGGTGGCGGAGGTGTTGTTCGCCGAAGTGCTGCGCGGCTACATCGAATCCATGCCCGCCAACAGCCCTGGCTGGCTGGCGGGCCTGCGCGACCCCCACGTGAGCCGCTGCCTGGCGCTGATGCACGGCGAGCCCGCACGCAACTGGACGGTCGACGCGCTGGCGCAGGAAACCCACATCTCGCGCAGCGTGCTGGCGGACCGCTTCACCGAACTGGTGGGCACGCCGCCCATGCAGTACCTGACGCGCTGGCGCATGATCCTGGCCGCCGGCATGCTGCGCAAGGACCAGGGCAACCTGGCGCGCATTGCCGAAGGTGTCGGCTACGAGTCGGAAGCCGCTTTCAACCGCGCATTCAAGCGCGAGTACGGGGTGTCGCCGGGGGCTTGGCGGCAGAACGGGGTCTCGCTGCGCGCCGGCGCGTAGGTTGTCGGACGGCGCACCCCGACGTCGATGGGCAACCTCGCGAGGAGCATGCATGGCCCGGACCCCAGTTCCCCAAACCGTCTTCCGCGCCGTCCTTGCAGCGTGCGGTGCCGCCTTCGCCATCGCTGTCCATGCAGCCGACTACACCGGCCCGATCTTCGACGCCCACCTCCACTACAACGAGGAGGCCTGGAACGGCAGCAGCGGCCCATTTCCGCCGGCCGATGCGCTCGCCCGCATGCAGCGCAACGGCGTGCGCGCCATCGTCGGGAACTCACGACCCAACGAAGGCACGCGCACGCTCGCGGCCTCGCGCGAGACGCGTGAGGCCGGTGTCACCGTCGTGCCCTTCGTGCGCCTCTATCGCAACCGCGCCGACTACGGCAACTGGTTCCGCGACGAGACCATCTACGACATGGTGCAGGCCGAACTCGCGCGCGGCACGGCCAGCGGCCCCTACCGTGGCATCGGCGAGTTTCATCTCTACGAGAGCGCCAACGCCAATGGCCCGGTGGCGAAGAAGCTGATGGTGCTGGCCGAGCAGCGGCAACTCGCCGTGCTCGCGCACGTGGACGACGAGGCGGTGGACCTGCTGATGGCACACACGCCCACGCAGGGCCGCGACACCCGGCTGATCTGGGCCCACACCGGCATCGGCGGCACGCCGGTGGCACGGGTACGGCAGATGCTCGAAAGATACCCGCGGCTCATGGGCGAGCTGTCGTACCGCCCGGGGCTCACCTGCGAAGGCGGCCGGCTGTGCGCGCCGTGGCGCGAGTTGATCCTCGCATTTCCCGACCGCTTCCTTGTCGGCTCCGACACATGGATCAACCAGCGCTGGAGTTCGTACGACGACATCATGCGGGACTACCGGGGCTGGCTTGGCGACCTGCCGCCCGCCGTGGCGCAGCGTGTGGCCTGGGGGAATGCGGCCGACTTGTTCGGGGTGCGATAGCCCGCCGAAACCGAGGGTTTACCCTAGCCTTCAGTTACACTGGAAAGTACCTCGTTACATGGGCTGCGGGGGGCTTTTTCCGGCGGCCCGCCATCCATCCAATGCTTCCCAAGAACAATTCCATCCAACGTCGCGACGTGATCAAGCGGTTTGCCGCCGCGGGCGCCGCGGTCGCGCTTCCGGCGCTGGCCCAACCGGCGCGCATCGTGCTCGGACAGTCTGCCGCGTTGAGCGGCCCGGCCGAACAGCTGGGCATCCAGATGAACCAGGGCGCGCGCATCTACTTCGACGCGCTCAACGCCTCCGGCGGCGTCAATGGCCGCACCATCGAATTGCGCACGCTCGACGACGGCTACGAGCCCGAACGCTGCAAGGCGAACACCGACAAGCTCATCAAGGATGACGTTTTCGCACTCTTCGGCTACGTCGGCACGCCGACCTGCATGGCGGCGCTGCCGCTGGTCGATGCGGCGAAGATCCCGTTCTTCGGCCCTTTCACCGGTGCAGAGGCCCTGCGCGAACCCTTCCGCAAGACGGTGTTCCATGTTCGTGCCTCGTACCACGACGAGACCGCGCTGATCGTCAAGCAGCTCACGTCGCTGGGCATCAGCAAGATCGCGGTGTTCCACCAGAACGACGCCTACGGCCAAGCCGGGCTCGAGGGGGTTCTCGCAGCCCTCAAGCCCATCGGCCTTGCACCCGTGGCCGTGGGAACGGTCGAGCGCAACTCGGTCAACGTGGCACAGGCCGTGAAAGGCATCATGGCCGCCGGCCCCGCGGCCGTGATCCAGGTAGGTGCCTACAAGGCATGCGCAGCCTTCATCCGGGAGGCGCGCAAGGCGGGCTACGGCGGGACCTTCTTCAACGTATCGTTTGTCGGCACGCAGGCGCTGGCCGACGAGCTCGGCAAGGAAGCCCGGGGCGTCGTGATCAGCCAGGTCATGCCCTCCCCGTTCTCGGCAAGCACGCCGATTTCCCGCGAATACATGGACGCCGTGCACAAGGCAGGCCCCGAAGCCAAGCCGAACTATTCGAGCATGGAGGGCTATGTCGCCGCCAAGGTGTTCGCCGAGGGCCTTCGGCGCGCCGGCCGGCCGGCAACGCGCGAATCGCTCGTCACCGGGCTCGAATCGATGCAGAACGTCGATTTCGGCGGCTTCCACGTCGACTTCAGTGCCCGCGACCACAAGGCGTCGAACTACGTCGAACTGTCGATGCTGACCGAGGACGGCAAGGTTCGCCGCTGAGGGACGCTTCACGCCCCAGGTAAGGCTCAGTCGGCCACCGCGCCCGACTTCTTCACCAGTTCGGCCCAGCGCGGAATCTCCCTGGCCATGTGGTCGCGCAGTTCTTCCGGCGTGCTGCCCACGATCTCCATGGCCAGCTGATCCGAGAGCTTGGCCTGCACGTCGGGCTGCTTGAGCGCCTTCACGATCTCCGCATTGAGGCGCTGCACGATCGGCTTGGGCGTGCCCTTGGGGGCGTACACCGCCTGCCACGACGACATCTCGAAGCCGGGAATGCCCGACTCGATCATGGTCGGCAGCTCGGGCACCAGCGCGATGCGCTTGCTGGTGGTCACGGCCAGCAGCTTGAGCTTGCCGCTCTTGACCAGCGGCAACGCGGCCGTCACCTGGTCGAACATGAAGGGCACCTGCCCTGCGGCCACGTCGGTCAGGGCCGGCGGCGTGCCCTTGTACGGCACGTGGGTGAGCTTGACGCCGATGAGGTCGGCGAACATCTCGCCGGCCAGGTGGGTGGAGGTGCCGGCACCTGAAGAGGCAAAGATGCGCTTGCTCTCGTCCTTCTTCAGCAGGGCCACCAGTTCGGCCACCGAGTTCACGCCGAGCTGGCTGTTGACGATGAGCACGTTGGGCAGGCGCGCGACCAGCGAGACGGGCTCGAAGTCCTTCATCGGGTCGTAGGGCAGCTTCTTGTAGAGGCTGGCGTTGATGGCGTGCGTGCTGATGGTCCCGCCGAAGAGCGTGTAGCCGTCGGGTGCGGCCCTGGCCACGTAGGCGGCCCCGATGCCGCCGGCCTGGCCGGGCTTGTTGTCGACCACCACCGACTGCTTGAGGCTCTCGCCCAGCTTCTGGGCCAGCGTGCGGCCCACGATGTCGGTGGAGCCGCCGGGGGTGAAAGGCACGACGTAGACGATCGGCTTGGCGGCCGGCCATTCGGCGGCCTGGGCCCAGGCGGCCACGGGGCTGAGCACGGCCAGAAGCAGCGCTGCGGCGCGGCGGGTGAAACGCATGGTTTGTCTCCTCGAGGTGGAAAAGGAATAGAGCTCAGCGGCCCTTGGCCTGGCGCCATGCCGCGAAATCGGTGCGGCTCTGTTCGTCGGTGGGCGGGTACAGGCCGAGGATCGAACGGCCTTCGAGCACCATGTCCTGCACGAAGTCTTCGAAGACGCTCATCTCCGTGGCCTCGGCGGCGACTTCATCGGCCAGGTGGGCGGGAAGGACGATCACGCCTTCGGCATCGCCCACGATCACATCGCCCGGAAACACCGGCGCATCGCCGCAGCCGATCGGCACGTTGATGTCGATGGCCTGGTGCAGCGTGAGGTTGGTCGGCGCGCTGGGACGGTGGTGGTAGGCCGGGAAGCCGAGCTTCGCGATGTCGGGGCTGTCGCGGAAACCACCGTCGGTCACCACACCGGCCACGCCGCGCTTCATCAGCCGCGTGACCAGGATGCCGCCGGCCGAGGCGGCACGCGCGTCCTTGCGGCTGTCGATCACCAGCACGGCGCCTTCGGGGCACTGCTCCACCGCCTGGCGCTGCGGATGATTGCGGTCGAGGAAGACGCCGATCGGGTTCAGGTCTTCGCGCGCYGGCATGTAGCGCAGCGTGAAGGCCTCGCCCACCATGTTGGGCAGGCCGGGGGCGAGCGGCCGCACGTCCTGGATGAACTGGTTGCGCAGGCCGCGCTTGAACAGGGCCGTGCACAGGGTGGCGGTGCTCACCTTCATGAGCTGCTCGCGGGTGGCGGGATTCACGTGTCGTCTCCGTTCTTGAAATGAAGTGGGGTTGGAAGGCGGATCAGAAGATGTCGGGCTCCGGCACCGGCTTGCCGAAGCCGGTTTCCAGGAAGTCGAAGTCGCAGCCTTCGTTGGCCTGCTTGATGTGGCGGCCGAACATCCATCCGTAGCCGCGCTCGTAGCGCGGCGGCGGCGGCGTCCAGCCGGCCTTGCGGCGGGCGAGTTCCTCGTCGCCGATGTCGAGGTGGATGCGCCGCGCGGGCACGTCCACGGTAATGCGGTCGCCGGTCTTCACCAGCGCGAGCGGCCCGCCGATGGCCGCCTCGGGCGAGCAGTGCAGCAGGCAGCCGCCGTAGCTGGTGCCGCTCATGCGTGCGTCGGACAGGCGCAGCATGTCCTTCACGCCCTGCTTCAGCAGCTTGGTGGGGATCGGCAGCATGCCCCACTCCGGCATGCCGGCGCCGCGCGGGCCGGCGTTGCGCAGCACCAGGATGTCGTCGCCCGTCACGTCCAGGTCGGGGTCTTCCACCGCCTTCTTGAGCGCCGGGTAGTCGTCGAACACCAGCGCGCGGCCGCTGTGCTGCAGCAGGTGCGGTGCGCAGGCGCTGGGCTTGATCACCAGGCCGTCGGGCGCCAGGTTGCCGCGCAGCACGGCCAGCGCGCCTTCGGCGTAGATGGGGTTGGCGAGCGGCCGGATCACATCGTCGTCGTAGACCTCGGCGCCTTCGATGTTCTCGCCGAGGGTGCGGCCATTGACGGTGCGCGCCTCGGTCCGCAGATGGCCGCGGATGCGTTCCAGCATCGCAGGCAGGCCGCCGGCGTAGAAGAAGTCCTCCATCAGGTAGGCGTCGCCGCTCGGCCGGATGTTGGCGATGACGGGCACGCGGCGGCTGAAGGCATCGAAGTCGTCCAGGCTCACCGGGTGGCCGGCGCGGCGCGACATCGCGATCAGGTGCACGACGGCATTGGTGCTGCAGCCCATGGCCATCGCGCAGGCGATGCCGTTCTCGAAGTTGGCGCGCGTGAGCATCTTCGCGGGCGTGAGGTCTTCCCACACCATCTCGACGATGCGGCGGCCGCAGTCGGCGCTCATGCGGATGTGGTTGGCGTCCGCCGCGGGAATGCTGGAGGCGCCCGGCAGGCTCAGGCCCACCGCCTCGGCGATGCCCATCATGGTGGCGGCCGTGCCCATGGTCATGCAGGTGCCGTGGCTGCGGGCAATGCCGGCCTCCATCTCGGCCCAGGCCTGCTCGCCCAGCCGGCCGGCGCGGCGCTCGTCCCAGTACTTGAAGGCGTCGGAGCCCGAGCCCAGCACCTTGCCCTTCCAGTTGCCGCGCAGCATGGGGCCGGCCGGCAGGTRGATGAAGGGGATGTCCATGCTGAGCGCGCCCATCACGAGCCCGGGCGTGGTCTTGTCGCAGCCCCCCATCAGCACCGCGCCGTCCACCGGGTGGCTGCGCAGCAGCTCTTCCGTTTCCATTGCCAGGAAGTTGCGGTAGAGCATGGTGGTGGGCTTGACCATGCTTTCCGAGAGCGAGATCGCCGGCAGCTCGAGCGGAAAGCCGCCCGCCTGCAGGACGCCGCGCTTGACGTCCTCCACCCGTTGCTTGAAGTGCGCGTGGCACTGGTTGGCGTCGCTCCAGGTGTTGACGATGGCGATCACCGGCTTGCCCATCCAGTCGGCATAGCTGTAGCCCATCTGCAGCACGCGCGAGCGGTGGCCGAAGGATCGGAAGTCGTCGGGCGCGAACCAGCGGGCGCTGCGCAGGGATTCGTAGGGGCGTTGCATGGGCGTTGTCTCTTGCTTGCGGCGGGTCGCGCGGGGACCTGCGCAAGCTTGTGATTCGAGGGAATGATTCATTAAAACACTAATATATTAGTTGCGTCAATGACACAATCCTCCCCCAATGAGCGCCCTACCGAAGATCCGACTCGACCGCACCCGCCTGGCTGCGCCCCAGGTGCTGGAGAAGCTGCGCGATGCCATCCTCTCGCTCGAACTGGCGCCCGGCACGGTGCTGGCGCGGCAGGAACTGGCCGATCGATTCGGCGTGAGCCAGACGCCGGTGCGCGAAGCGCTGCTGCGCCTCAGCGAGGAAGGCCTGGTGGACGTGTTTCCGCAGCATGCGACCCTGGTCAGCCGCATCGACATCGCGGCCGCGCGCCAGGCGCATTTCCTGCGCCGCTCCATCGAGCTGGAGCTGGTGCATCAATTGGCGCTGGAGGCGCCCGCAGGACTGGTCGAGCAGATGAAGGCCAGGATCGCGCAACAGGCGGCCCTGTCGGCGGCACAACGCTATGGCGAGTTCGTCGGCGCCGATCGCGCGTTTCATCACCTGATGTATGAAGCCGCCGGCGTGCCCGACCTGTGGGAGCTGGTGGGTCGCGTATCCGGACATGTGGACCGGCTGCGTCGCCTGCACCTGCCCACCGCCGGCAAGACCGAAGCGATCCTGCGGGATCACCGGGCCATCGTGCGCGGCATCGAACGCAAGGACCCGGCCGCGGCGCAGGCCGCGCTTCGCAAGCACCTGTCCGGCACGCTCAGCGCGGTGGACGAGATCTGCCGGCAGTACCCGGACTACGTCGCCGCCTGAGTCGCCGGACCAGCCCGACCGCCCCTAAGCCTCCAGCGCCTCCAGCGGCCCGAAGAACTCGTAGCGCAGCTGCTGCTTGGGCACGCCGAGCGCGAGGCCATTGGCATAGACCGCCTTCATGAAAGGCTTCGGGCCGAGGAAGTAGAGATCGACATCGCGGTCGGCCGGCAACTGCTGTGCAAGCAGTTCGCGAGTGACGAAACCGGTCGCATGAGGCCGATCAGAATCGCGCGGCGCGTCGTAGACATAGAGCGGCTTCACGTTGGCATGCCGGGCCGCCAGCGCATCGACGCGCGAACGGAACGCGTGGGCGCCGCCGTGCCGTGCCGCATGGATGAAATGCACCGCCCGGCCCGTGTGCGCCACGGACTCGAGCATGCTCATGGCCGGCGTGATGCCCACGCCGCCCGTCACCAGCACCAGCGGACGCTCGCCCCCGGGTTGCAGCACGAAGTCGCCGCAGGGCGCCTGCACCTGGAGAAGGGTGCCGGCGGTCGCAGCCTCGTGCAGCCAGTTCGATGCCCGGCCACCCTCTTCCCGCTTGACGCTGATCCGGTACCAGGGCTTGCCCGGCGCATCGGACAGCGAGTAGTTGCGCCGCAGCGGCTCGCCGTCGATGCTCAGCACCAGCGTGAGGTACTGCCCGGGCGAGAATGCCAGCAGCGGGCCGCCGTCCGCGGGCTCCAGGTAGAACGAGGTGATGACTTCGCTCTCGTCTTCGCGCCGGGCCACGCGGAACTCGCGCACGCCACGCCAGCCGCCCGTTCGAGCTTCGTTGGCGCGATAGACCTCTTCCTCCGCGGCGATGAGAAGCGCCGCTAGCGACTCATAGGCTTCAGCCCATGCGGCGATGACGTCGTCGGTCGCGGCGTCGCCGAGCACATCCTTGATGGCCCGCAGCAGGCACTCTCCAACGACCGGATAGTGCTCCGGCAGCACGCCCAGCGCAGCGTGCTTCTGGATGATCCGCGGCAGCGCCCCGGCGATCTCGTCCAGCCGGTCGATGTGCGCGGCATAGGCGAGGACCGCGCCCGCGAGCGCGCGCGCCTGGCTGCCGGCCGCCTGGTGGGCCTCGTTGAAGAAGGCCTTCACCTCCGGGTGGCTCTCGAACATGATCCGGTAGAAGTGACTGGTGATGGCCTCCCCGTGCGCCTGGAGCGCGGGCACGGTGGCTTTGACGATGGCAATGGTTTGCGGGTTCATAGGGAGCCTCGAGATCGGCAGTTGGGATACCGTTCTCTCTCACGATCCATGCCAGTGGCGAGCGCCTCGCAAGTGCCTGTCGGCATTGTGGATTTCTGATTCGTGGTCAAATTCACAACAGAATCATCGTTGTATTAATGACCACAAATAGTGTCAATTTGACAACCATCGAAGCAACCGCCGCGACCGAAGGCAGCCGCTACCGCTCGCTGCTCACCGCGGCGCGCAGCCTCGTGCGGTGCGACGCCGCCGCGCTGCTGCGGCTGGACGGCGACGTCCTGAGGCCGCTCGCCGTGGACGGCCTGAGCGATGAAACCCTGGGACGGCAGTTCCCCGTGGCGTCGCATCCGCGCTTTGCCCGCCTGCTCGACAGCGACCGGGGCCTGCGCTTCGCCCACGATTGCGGGCTGCCGGATCCCTACGACGGCCTCGTCGCCGGCCAGCCAGGCATCCTGCCGGTGCACGACTGCATGGGCGCGCCGCTTCGCCTGCGCGGCACCCTCTGGGGCTTGCTGACGCTGGACGCCCTCGAACCGCACGCGTTCGCAGCCGTGAGCCCGGCGCAACTCGAAGCGCTGGTCGCGCTCATCGAAACCGGCATCGAGGCCGCCCATACGATCCGCGAGATGGAAGCGCGCGCAATGCGCGAGCAGGCCGTCGTGCAGGCGCTGCGTTCAGGACGCGGTGCCCCTCGCGAACTGCTGGGAAGCAGCCCGGCGATGAAGCAGCTGTGCCACGAGATCGACACGGTCGCGGTGTCCGACCTGACGGTGCTTCTGCTCGGCGAAACGGGCGTCGGCAAGGACCTGGTGGCGCAGCGCCTGCATGCGCGCTCGCGGCGGTGCGAACAGCCGCTCGTGCAGGTCAACTGCGCGGCGCTGCCCGAGACGCTGGCCGACAGCGAACTCTTCGGCCACAAGCGGGGCGCTTTCACCGGCGCAGTGCAGGACCGGGACGGCAAGTTCGAGATCGCGGACGGCGGCACCCTCTTTCTGGACGAGGTCGGGGAGCTGCCGCTGACGGTGCAGGCCAAGCTCCTGCGCGTGCTGCAGAGCGGCGAAGTGCAGCGGCCCGGGAGCGACCGGACGCTCAAGGTCGATGTCCGGGTGATCGCGGCCACCAACCGCGACCTGCCCGCGGCGATTGCGCAGGRCCGCTTTCGTGCCGATCTCTACCACCGGCTCTCGGTCTATCCGCTCGTCGTGGCACCGCTGCGCGAACGGGGGCGCGACGTGCTCGCGCTCGCCGGCGGCTTCCTCGAAGAAAACCAGCATCGCCTGGGTGCACGCAACCTGCGGCTCTCGCCGGCGTCGAAGGCGGCTCTTCTGGCGCACGGCTGGCCGGGCAATGTTCGCGAACTCGAGCATGTGATCAGCCGCGCATCGCTCAGGGCTTACCGGGAACAGCCGCGCGGCGCGCGCTGGACGGCCATCGAACCCCATCACCTGGCGCTGGACGCCGCGGCCACCGGCAGTCCCGCGATGCCATCCGTGCTGCTGTCCGCGCCGGCTCCGGCGGACGTTCACGCGGGCCTTGTCGCAGCGGGCGGCACGCTGCGCGAAGCCACCGCGGCGTTCCAGCGGACCTGGCTCGCGGATGCGCTGGCGCGGCATCACGGCCGCGTGGCCGACGCCGCGCGTGAGGCCGGCATCGACCGCAGCAACTTTCACCGGACGCTGCGCAAGCTGGGCGTGGCGCCGGCTGGCAACGAGGCTTGAGGCGCGTCAACGCCCCAGGATCAGCAACCCCAGCAGCACGACAACCAAAGCCGCCAGCAGCACCGTGGTGCCCTGCCAGAAGCGCACCGGGTGCCGTTCGACCAGCGGTGACAGCCGCGGGCGAAGGAACTCCTGCCCCGGCGCTTTGAGGTCGTGTGCGAATTCGGACACCGCTTCCTGCCGCTTCGCCGGATTGGGGTTCAGCGCCTTCTGCAGCACGGCATCGACCCATGCGGGCAGGTCGGGCCGGAAATGGCGGACCGGCACGCAGCGCAGCCGGTTCACGTCGGCCGGCGATCGCACCCGCGAGACATGAAGGCCGTACGGCAACTGGCCCGTGAGCATCTGGTAGACGATCACGGCCATCGAAAAAAGATCGGACCGCGCACTGCCGCCATGGCCGGTGAAGTACTCGGGCGCCGTGTACTGCAAGGTCCCGGCGATCGCGAGCGGCCGGCTCTCGCCCGCACCGTCGGCCAGCCCCGCCACGTGGGTCGTCGCGAGATCGATGATCCTGACCGTGCCGGTGCGGTCGATCATCACGTTCTCGGGGCGGATGTCCTGGTGCAGCATCTCCTTGCCGTGAAGCGCCTGCAGCCCGCTGGCCAGCTGCTCGACGATGCGGCGCACGCTGTCCAGCGCCGGCCTGGGATGGTCGACCATCCACTGCGCCAGCGTCTGGCCGTCGACGTACTCCATGGCGACATACAGGTGCCCGCGGGCGCGCTCGATCGCGCTCGCCTTGAGCACGTGGACGTTGTCGATGCGCCGCGCCACCCACTCCTCGAGCGCGAAGCGGTCGAGATAGTCCGGGTCGTCGCGCAGGTCGACCGAAGGCAGCTTCAGGACGACCTGCTGTCCGGTGGCCTCGTCCACGGCCAAGTGCACGTGGCTGCGCGAACTCACGTGGAGTTCGCGCACGAGCGTGAAGCCTTCGAAGCGGGCCCTGGGTGCGAGCGGCGGTGCGATCGCAAGCCCTTCCCGCTGCAGGGGGAGCAGCACCGCGTCGGCCGCCGGCAGTTCGTCGATGCGCACGAGCTGCACCGTGCAGTCGTCGTCGCTGCCCCTCGCCCGGGCCGCCAGCGCAAGGAGCCGCGCGGCCTCGTCGAAGTCCTCGCCGCAGCGCGCGATCGCGTCGTGCACCGCTTCGGCGTCGAGATGGGCATGGGCGCCGTCGGTGGCCAGCAGATAGACCTCGCCGGCCTCCGCCTCCCAGCAGCGGTAGTCGATCTCGACGTTGGCCCCCGCGCCCAGCGCGCGCCCGAGGTACGACTCGACCGACGACAGGTGGACGCGGTGATCGTCGGTGAGCTGCTCCAGCACATGCGGATGAAGGCGATGGATGCGCGCATCGCCGACGTGCAGCATGTGCACGTCCCGGCCCTTGAAGATCAGCGCGCTGAAGGTGCACACATAGCCGCTGTCCTTGTCGAAGCGCGCGTCGCTGCGCATCGTCTGCGCGTGCAGCCACGAATTCGTGGCGCCCAGGACCCGCTGGGCCGCCCGGCGCACCGACCAGGCGTCCGAGGTCGCGTAGTAGTCGTCCAGGAAGCCCCGGACGGCCGCCGCGCTGGCCACCTGGCTCACGCGGCTGGAGCCGATGCCATCGGCAATCGCCACCGCGATGCCCTTGGACATCCGCAGCGTCCCTTCCGGCAGCATCGCGCCGTGGAAGTCCTGGTTGACCGCTCCGGGCTTGGCCAGCGAGTGCTGGCCGAGCGTCACGCGCAGTGCCTTCTGCATGAGCGCGGGCGTGCGAGGCCTCAGCCGCCGGAGCTCAGTTCGCGGCGCGCTTCTTCGGCGCCGTCTTGTAGTGGGTCGAATACAGGGTCAGGCCCACGAAGGTCAGGCCGCCGACCAGGTTGCCCACGACGGTCGGGATCTCGTTCCAGATCAGGTAGTCCATGAGTGTGAACTTGCCGCCGAGCATCAGGCCGGTGGGGAACAGGAACATGTTCACGATCGAGTGTTCGAAGCCCATGTAGAAGAAGACCATGACGGGCATCCACATCCCGATGGCCTTGCCCGACACGGTGGTGGACATCATGGCGGCGACCACGCCGGTGGAGACCATCCAGTTGCACATCACGCCGCGGATGAACAGCGTCAGCATGCCGGCGGCGCCGTGCGCGGCATAGCCCACCGTGCGGCCTTCGCCGATGTGGCCGAGCTTCTCGCCGATGGCGTTGGGCGCCTCGCTGAAGCCGAAGGTGAAGATGATCGCCATGAACACCGCCACCGTCAGCGCGCCTGCGAAGTTGCCGACGAACACGAGGCTCCAGTTGCGCATGACGCCGCCCCAGGTGGCGCCGGGGCGCTTGTCGAGCACGGCGAGCGGCGCGAGCGTGAAGACGCCGGTCAGCAGGTCGAAGCCCATCAGGTACAGCATGATGAAGCCGACCGGAAAGAGCATCGCGCCGACCAGCGCGTTGCCGGTGTTGACGGTGATGGAGACGGCGAAGGCCGCGGCCAGCGCCAGGATGGCACCGGCCATGTAGGAGCGGATCAGCGTGTCGCGGGTGGACATCAGCAGTTTGGATTCGCCGGCATCGACCATCTTGGTCACGAACTCGGCGGGGGCTAGATAGGCCATCGGGATTCCTTGAAGAAACGGAGAGAAGAACGAAGGGTCGAAGGCGCGCGGCTCAGGCCAGCGCGACGAGCACGCGGCCTTCCTGCACGCGCACCGCATGGGCTCGCACCGAGTACTCGGGCGCTTCCAGGCACTCGCCGCTGCGCAGGTCGAAATGGTTCTTGTAGAGCGGCGAGGCGACGACGATCCGCTCCCCCAGGCTGCCGACCAGTCCGCGCGACAGCACGCTCGCCTGCGCCTTGGGGTCGACGTTGTCGATGGCATACAGGGCCTGTTCGCGGCCCACGCTGAAGATCGCGACATGCACGCCCTCGACGAGCGCGCAGACGCCGGTGTCGGGCAGGATGTCGGCGGCCGCGCACACGGCGGTCCATTGGAGGGAGTCGGTGGTGGTCATCTGGCATGTCCTCGGGTGTTCATCAGACGGTTTCGGTATCGGTCGCGGCTTCGGCGGCGCGCTCTTCCGCGCGGGCCGGGCGGATCTGGCCGCGCTCCTTCACGAACACGATGTGTTCGTCGGGCTTCTCGCTGTTGACGAAGGAGCGGAAGCGCTGGCGGGTGGCGGGGTCGTTCACCGCGGTCTTCCACTCGCACTGGTAGGTGTCCACCACGTCCTGCATCTGCGCTTCGAGCTCGCCGGCGATGCCCAGGGTGTCCTGGACCAGCACGCCCTTCAGGTAGTCGAGCCCGCCCTCGAGGTTCTCGCGCCAGGTGCTGGTGCGCTGCAGGCGGTCGGCCGTGCGCACGTAGAACATCAGGAAGCGGTCGATCAGCTGGATCAACTGGGCCTTGGTGAGGTCGGATGCGAACAGCTCGGCATGGCGCGGCTTCATGCCGCCGTTGCCGCAGACGTAGAGGTTCCAGCCCTTCTCGGTGGCGATGATGCCGACGTCCTTGCCCTGCGCCTCGGCGCATTCGCGCGTGCAGCCCGACACGCCGAACTTGATCTTGTGGGGTGCGCGCAGGCCCTTGTAGCGGTTCTCCAGCTCGACGGCCAGGCCCACGCTGTCGTCGACGCCGTAGCGGCACCACGTCGAACCCACGCAGCTCTTCACCGTGCGCAGCGACTTGCCGTAGGCGTGGCCGGATTCGAAGCCGGCGGCAATCAGCTCTTCCCAGATGGCTGGCAGCTGCTCGACGCGCGCACCGAACATGTCCACGCGGGCGCCACCGGTGATCTTGGTGTAGAGGCCGTATTTCTTGGCCACGTGGCCCACGGCGATCAGCCCGTCGGGCGTGACCTCGCCGCCGGGCATGCGCGGCACGACCGAGTAGGTGCCGTCCTTCTGGATGTTGCCGAGGAAGTAGTCGTTGCTGTCTTGCAGGCTCGCGAGGTTCTTTTTCAGCACGAATTCGTTCCAGCACGACGCGAAGATGCTGGCGGCGGTGGGCTTGCAGATGTCGCAGCCCAGGCCCTTGCCGTGCTTGGCGAGCAGGTCTTCGAAGCTGCGGATCTCGCCCACGCGGATCAGGTGGTAGAGCTCCTGGCGCGAGTACGCAAAGTGCTCGCAGAGGTGGTTGTTGACCGCCATGCCGCGCTTGGCCATCTCGACCTTCATGACCTGGCCGACCAGCGCCACGCAGCCGCCGCAGGTGGCGCCGGCCTTGGTGCAGGCCTTCATCTCGGCGACGGTGCATGCGCCCTCGCCCACGGCCGCGCAAATCTGCCCCTTGGTCACGTTGTTGCACGAGCAGATCTGGGCGCTGTCGGGCAGCGCATCGACGCCGAGCCCCGGCCTGGCCTTGCCGTCGCTCGCGGGCAGGATCAGGAACTCCGGATCGGCGGGCAGCGCGATGCCGTTGAGCGCCAGCTGCAGCAGGGTGCCGTATTCGGCCGCATCGCCGACCAGCACCGCGCCCAGCAGCTGCTTGCCGTCGTCGCTGACCACGATCTTCTTGTAGATCTGCTTGCGCTCGTCGACGTACTGGTAGGCGCGCGCGTGCGGCGTCTTGCCGTGGGCGTCGCCGATGCTGGCCACGTCCACGCCCATCAGCTTGAGCTTGGTGCTCATGTCGGCGCCGGTGAAGGCGGCGTCGTCCTGCCCGGCGATGTGCTTCGCGGCAACGCGGGCCATGTCGTAGCCCGGTGCGACGAGGCCGAAGGTCTGTTCGTTCCAGGAGGCGCACTCGCCGATCGCGTAGACGTCGTGGTCGCTCGTGCGGCAGTGGCTGTCGATCGCCACGCCGCCGCGCGGGCCGACTGCCAGCACCGACTGGCGGGCCAGCTCGTCGCGCGGGCGGATGCCGGCGGAGAAGACGATCATGTCCGTCTCGAGGTAGGTGCCGTCGGCGAACACCATGCGGTGCCGCGCGGCGGCGCCGTCGGTGATCTCCACCGTGTTGCGTCCGGTGTGCACATGCAGGCCCAGCGCCTCGATGCTGTTGCGCAGCGCGCGCCCCCCGCCCTCGTCGACCTGCACCGCCATGAGCCGCGGTGCGAACTCCACCACATGGGTTTCGAGGCCCATGTCGCGCAGTGCCTTGGCGCATTCCAGGCCCAGCAGGCCGCCGCCGACGACCACGCCGCTCCTGGAGCGGGCGCCGCAGGCCTTCATGGCTTCCAGGTCCTCGATGGTGCGATAGACGAAGCAGTCGGGCCGGTCGCGGCCGGGCACCGCCGGCACGAACGGTGCCGAGCCGGTCGCCAGCACGAGCTTGTCGTAGGCCACCACCTCGCCATCGGCCGTGGTGATGGTGTTGTTCCGGCGCTCGATGGCCACGGCCCTGGCGKCCAGGCGCAGCGTGAAGCCGGTCTTTTCGAAGAAGCCCGGCTCGACCAGCGAGAGGTCTTCCGCGGTCTTTCCCGCGAAGAATTCGGAGAGGTGAACCCGGTCGTAGGCCGGACGCGGCTCTTCGCAAAGCACTGTGACCTGCGCTTGTGCGAGACCGAGCTCGTGGAGTTGCTCGAGAAACTTGTGGCCCACCATACCGTGGCCAATGACTGCGATTTTCATGTCGGGTCCTGCAGACAACCGGCCGCGCGGGTGCAGGCCACCCGACACGCAGCCTGGAGACGGCGTGTCGCAGTGGAGCCCCCGCGTGGAACGGATGCGAGTCGGGTTGGAACGGACGTACTGCCAGCTTGTGGGCTTGCAGTGCGCTCGGATCCGCCGTCGTTAGCGGAGGCACTGAGTGAACCGCGGCAGCTGTGCCGCGGGACAGTGCAGGACCTGATGCAACATCCGTGCCGGGAAAATCTGCGGCCGGGCGGGTCTCCATCGCACCAAACCCGGCGCGACCTCGCTGCAAGGCGCCGCCCGATGCGCCGTTGTGGCGCATGCATCTCCCCGTTTGGTGCGGCCGAGGCGACGCGGACTCTGCGTCAACCGGTGGACTGCAGGCTCTGCTCGATCATCCCGACAGCCTGCGCCAGCCCATTTTCGGCACGCATCCGCTCGCCCAATGCGCGCGCACTCGCCCGGACCTCCGGACGGCCGGCCAACGCAATGCCGCGCGCCAGGTCGTGCGCACCGAGGCGGCCGCCCGCGACCGCTTGCGGCGCCACCCCCGCCTGCGCCAGCCGGTGGGCCCAGAAAAACTGGTCGCCGGTGAACGGCACGACCACCGACGGCACCCCTGCGCGTGCAGCCGAATGCGTGGTGCCCGATCCGCCGTGATGCACCACCAGCGCCGTGCGCGGAAACAGCCAGTCGTGCGGCGTATCGCCCACCACGTGAAAGTTGGCGGGCAGGCCCTGGACGTCGATGCCGCTCCAGCCGGGATTCAGCACGGCGCGCCGCCCCCCGATGGCGTCCACCACCACGCGGCGCATGCGGCCGGCGTCGAAGCCGGTCATGCTGCCGAACCCGATGTAGATCGGCGCCTCGCCAGCCGCAAGGAATGCATTCAAGGCGGGTGGCGCCTGCCAATCGGACGCTGGCGGAAGCCACTGGCCGCAGGCCGCTGCGTTCGCAGGCCAATCGGTCGGCCGCGGCACCAGGCTCGGCGAAAAACCGTAGAGCATCGGGTGCGTGGTCCACATGCGCCGGCGCGGCGGCAGGCCGCACACTTCGGCACGCGCCGCGTTCACGGCCGGCCGGAATGCGCGCCACAGCATCGCGTTGACGAAGCGATGGCTCAAGCGGTTCAGGCATCGCGGAATGCGCGCTGGCGGCAGGAACGGGGAGGCGAAGTCGCGCGTGGGCGTGAGCGGAAACAGCCCCGCGCCGATGACCGGCACGCGCAGCGCATCGGCGGCCGAAAGGCCCACGAAAGCGGCCAGTCCCGAGCACACGATGGCGTCGCAGCCGCGCGCCGTCTCGACGGTCTGGCGCAGCCACGGCGTGGCGTTGGCATTGGCAATGGCTGCCAGTGCCTTCGCGGCCGCGCCCGGCCGCTCGCTGTGCGCCACCACGTTGGCGATGGCACCGCTCGCGCCGAGCGCGCCCCGGATGTCGCCGTCCAGCGCCTGCGTCCGCACACCGAGCTGGCGGGCCATGCCCAGCGTCGATTCGTCCGCCAGCAGGACCGATGCATGGCCGGCGTCATCCAGCGCGCGGCACAGTGCCGCAAGAGGACGCGCATCGCCCTCGGTGCCATAGGTCACGACGGCGATCTTCATGGGCGCTTCCTCTGCAGCGGTTTGCCGGCGGCGCGGGCACCGTTGGCAAAGATCTCGACGATCACCGCGAATTCGCGGCCCAGTTCCAGCCCGGGCAGCGTCAGCCAACGCATCAGCGCGCCGAAGTACAGATGGTGCAGCAGCGACGCCAGGTGCTCGGCCGGCACGTCGGCACGCAAGGTGCCGTCTTCTTGCGCATGTTCGATCAACAGCGCGAAGAGCCCCGCCAGATCGCGCGGCCGCTCGTCGGTTTCTCTCCCGCCGATCTCGTCCTGGATGTTGAGAAAGCGAAAGCGGAAGTAGTCGAGCAGATAACCCCGGTGGCGCTGCGACCATTCGGCCGAGGCGTCGAGCAAACGCATCAGCCTCGGCTCGAAGCCGCCCGGCATGTCGACCACGTCGCGAAGGCGCTGCGTGTCGGCCGCCAGTTCCATGTGCACCCAATGCGCGAGGATCGCTTCCTTGGTGGCGAAATGGTTGTAGAGCGTGCCTTTGGCCACGTCGGCCTGCAGGGCGATCTGCTCCATGGTGGTTGCGTCGTAGCCGCTGGCTTCGAAGAGCTGCATGGCTGTGCTCGCGACATGGTCGAGCGTTTGCGCGCGCCGCCGCTCGCGGCGGCCGGGAACATCGGGGGCCAGCACTGCAGGTCCTTTAAATCTGAACGTCGTTCAAGTTTATACGATGTTCATTAATTTCCTTCAACCATCGAGGGGCGAGGCCACGCCGGTTCTGCGCGAGGGTGAAAATCCACGGTATGCACCAAGCCCACTTTCCGTCGCCTCGTCCCCCACGACTTGCCCTGACGGCGCTCGCAATCGCCCTGCTGGGAGGCTGCGCTTCGGCGCCGCCTACGGCACCGTCGCAGCCGTCGACCGCGCCCGCCCGAGCCGCACCAGCGCTTACTACACCCGTGCCCGCGGCCGCCGGCGAAGCGGAACTCCAACGGGGATTCTCACAATGGGTGGCGGACTTCCGCGCCACCGCGCGCACAAGCGGCATCAGCGAGACAACGCTGCGCAGCGCCTTCGACGGCGTCCAATACCTCCCGCGCGTCATCGAACTGGACCGTGCACAGCCCGAACTCACCCGCACGGTCTGGGACTACCTCGACGGCACCGTGACGGCCCAACGTGTCGCTGCCGGCCAGGACAAGCTCCTGCAGGTTCGCAACCAAGCCGAAGCAGCGGCGTCGCGCTACGGCGTGCCGCCCGGCATCGTGGTCGCCATCTGGGGCATGGAAAGCAATTACGGCAGCAATTACGGCAGTACCCTGACCATCGACGCGCTGGCGACGCTGGGCTTCGAGGGACGCCGGGGCGACTGGGCGCGTGGCGAGTTGCTCGCAGCGTTGAAGATCCTCGACAACGGCGACATCGATCGCGAACACATGGTCGGCTCCTGGGCTGGCGCCATGGGCCAGACCCAGTTCCTGCCGTCGAGCTTCCTGGCTTACGCGGTGGATGCCGACGGAGACGGCCGGCGCGACATCTGGGGCAGCATGGCCGATGTGACGGCCTCGACCGCCAACTTCCTGTCGCGCGCGGGATGGCAAGCGGACAAGCCCTGGGGCGTCGAGATCCGGTTGCCGGCTGGCTTCGACCACGGCCGCGCCGACGCAGCCATTCGCCAACCCACCGCCCAGTGGGCCGCCGAGGGGCTGCAAACCATGGACGGTCAACCGCTGCCGGAGTTTGCCGACGGCACGATCCTGCTGCCTGCAGGCGCGCGGGGGCCGGCCTTCCTGGTCGGCCCGAACTTCCGCGCCATCCTGCGCTACAACAACTCGACCAGCTATGCGCTGGCGGTCGGCCTTCTTGCGCAGCGCCTGACCGGCGGCTCCGGCGTGCAGGCGCCCTGGCCGCGGGATCTGGCCGCCCTCACGCGCAGCCAACTGCTCGAACTCCAGACCGCGCTCAACCAGCGCGGCTTTGCCAGCGGAACGCCCGACGGCGTGATGGGCTCGGCCACCCGTGAAGGGCTGCGCCGCTACCAACGCAGCATCGGGGTGCCCGCGGATGGCTATCCAAGCGCAGAGTTGCTTCAGCGCCTGCAACAGCGCTAGCTGGCGCTTCTTTCCCCTGCCCTACCTGTTTGACGCCGGCGCAGCGCACGCCCAAAGAGCGCCTGGCATTGCGAGGCAGCTCGACCCGGCCGCTGTGGGAGGAACTGCACACTTGGCTGGCGTTCGAGCGAAGGCGTGTGCCCGACGACAGTTCGACGGCCAGGCCATCGACTACAGCCTCGGGCACTGACTGGAAACCAGCGCACTGATCGCTTTCACCGCCAGTTCAGTGCGTCGTCAAGGGTGGAGCGACCAGTCGCTTCCGGTGCGGTGAGATCTTGCACGGAGGATATGCCCGATGCCGTCAGGTTCAGCTCTGGATTCAACGCCAGTTCTCGGACCAGTTCGGCTTTGCCGGACACTCCAAGCTTGCGATAAACCTCTCGCAAATGATGGCGCGCGGTATTCGGCGCGATGCCAAGTGCACGAGCCGCTTCCTTATAGCTCGCCCCCTCAGCGAAGGCACCAGCAACCTCGCCTTCTCGCGCAGTCAATCTTTCCAACGCAGAGTTGTGCCTCAGATCGACGAGCCAGAAGTCGGCGATCGGGTGGAAGCGCACCTTCAGTCGTTTGCCTCGATAGACCTGCCCGGAACTCAAGTGTTGCACCAGGACCGTTGGCACGCGAGGTCCTGTCCAGCCGGGCCATTCGCTTCTGATCAGATCGGTCAGGGCGTCGTCCGCGACATGAAGCACTCCCCGCCGATCGACGATTGCCAGGGCCGCATGTCCGCTGGCCTGTTGCGAGCGCAAGCGCTCCAGATGCAACATCCAGTTCGTGGTGAGTGCAGCTGTCAGATGCGGCATCACCCATTGCTTGAACTCACGCTCGGATTCGGAAAATGGTGCATCGTGCGCTGAGCGATACAACGACAGGAAGCTCATTTGCTTGATTTCGTTGAGGGGCATTGAGGTACACATGCAATGGGCGATCTCGAAGCCCTGCAGGACTTCACGCATACGCGCGCTGCCGCACATTGCCTCCTGATTCAGGTTCACCGTCAGTCCCGGTTCTCTCGCCGTGACCTGGGTCATCAGGTCCTCGCGCTGAACCTCGTTCAAGATGCCCGGGAACAACGAAGGCAGACGGTACAACGCAGAGGCGTGCACGTCCTCCAAGCCATCGGGGAGGCGAGAGCCAATACCCCACCATGCCGAATCGAAATGGATGTAGCGTCGCAAAGTTCCAAGGACTGCTTGCTGAAAATTCACCATCGGCTCGGTTCGAGCCATACAGTGAACTTCCAGCACGGCGCGACTGAACAGTTCTGTACTCATAACTATCACGCCTCCACCACGGTTTCTTTTCCTTGTCGACCTTCCCCACTTATGCTGAATTGTTGGACGCAACTCTGGAGCGACCAGGGTTCAAACTGCCGACAGGAGGCTTTTCATCTGCGCCAGCTGTCGGGCCCTCCAGGGCTTGGCACTTTCCAGCTCACCGGCCAGGCTCAGTAACGTTGCTTCGTCGCCAAAGCGACCACCAAAGTGCACGCCAATCGGAAGGCCGGACTCCGTCCAGCAGATGGGCAGAGAAATGGCTGGCTGACCAGTCATGTTGAACTGAGCCGTAAAGGGAATGTATTCGAATACTTGGCGCGCCCACTCCATGGCCGAGATTCCACCGCGGTTTTGGTTGTATACCCCATGTGGCGCAGGCACCTGTGCCAACGTCGGGGTCAACAGAACGTCGTAGTCGTTGAAGAATTGACCAAAGGTCCGCGAGATCTTGTTGTTGACATCGATCGCCCAGTACAGATCCGATGCCTTCATCATTCGACCTTCCATCCATGCCGCCAGCGTTACGGCTTCCAATGTGTCCGCACTTGCGCGCCTGCCGGTGGCAGATTCGGCCAGATCTACCAGATAGGCGATACAGCTGGACCAGTGGATATGCAATGCCCTAACGAACATGTCCCAGTCATAGGCAGGCTCTGCTTCGATCGTTTCGTGGCCCAGATCGTTCAGCACCTGAACTGTTTCGTGCACGGCTTGCACGCACTCAGGGGCAATTGCCGACCCCGTTGACGAGTGAGTGGTCCAGGCAATCTTGAGGCGCCGCGGCGGCGTTCGCGCGGAGTCCGCAAAGGACCTGGACGGCGGCACCGGCACGCCCGGGGCACCGGCGTCAGGGCCGGCCACCGAGTCCAACAAAGCCGCCGCATCTCGCACGCTTCGCGTGACAGCGAACTCGGCTCCGAAGCCGCTCAGTATTTCGCCTGCATCGGGTCCGGTAGGTATACGGTGCCTGGTCGGCTTGAGTCCGACCAAGCCGCAGCAGCTCGCAGGAATGCGAATCGAGCCGCCGGCATCATTGGCATGGGCTACCGGAACAATGCCCGAAGCCACCGCGGCGGCAGCACCGCCACTTGAGCCACCGGCACTGTAGCCACGCTTGTAGGGGTTGTGCACCGGCCCGAACAATCGCGGCTCGGTCGTGGGGTTGTAGCCGTACTCTGGCGTTTGCGTGGTGCCGGTCAAGCAAAGACCGGCACGGCGAAACCGCGTCATCAGTTCTGTGTCGTGTGCCCAAACCGTCCCTTGGGTGAGCGCCGATCCGTTCGAGAACGACACGTTCGCCGCATGCAAGATGATCTCCTTTATCAGGAAGGGAACGCCGAAAAAGTCGCCGTTCCGGTGCTCTTCAGAGATTTGCGGTTCCAGCCACTGCAAGACCGCGTTGATCCCCGGGTTCAGCCGATCGTTCTGGGCTTTGGCCAATGCCGCCAACTCCTGCGGGGTCACCTCTTTGCTTGCCACCAAATGGGCCAAGCCCAGACCGTCGTGTTCTATGTACTCATGTGCTTTCACGATAAATCTCCTATGACGTCGATCGAATGGCGCGTCGTGCACGCCATGCCCGGTATTGGGCCGGAATGCCCACCAACCCTTGCCGTGTGAACAACACGCTCGCCAGCATGATGAGTCCGATCAGCACCATGCGAAGCGGGCCTATGTCGAGCATCAACTTGTCGATCCCGACAACCAGCAAGGTTCCCAGAATGGCCCCTCGTGCGGTTCCCATGCCCCCAATCACGATCATGGCCAGCAAGAGCAAGAGGTTGTCCATGCCAAAGAGCGAGGGAGATGCGCCGCGAAAATGACTGGCGTAAAAGCCGCCTATCAGTCCCAAGGCGGCCGAGGAGATCAGAAAAACGCAGGTGCGGGCGCGTCGATAGTCGATGCCACACGCTTCGGCAAAGGCCTCCTGCTGCTCGGGTGCGCAGCGCAGCAACTGACCCAGGCGCCGGCCATTGACGGCGTGGTAGAGCCACAAGGCCAAGAGCATGACGACGAAGCAGCCGAGGTAGGCAACGACCTGTTCCGTCATGTAGTCCAATCCGTCCGGCTGATAACTGTCAGCGCCGAACAGGCCTCCCGAGGCCGAACCCAATGCCTCGGACTGCACCACCGAAACACGACACAGCTCGACCAACCCCATCGTCAACAAGGCGTAGTAATACCCTCCCAGGCGGCTGGCGGGAATGGCGATGACGATGCCGAACACGAGACCGATCACTCCGCCCACACCTACCATGCCGTACCACGGCAGGCCGTACGTGATGGAAAGCCAAGCACCGCCAAAGGCTGCCATTCCGACGATCGCCAAGGTCGCCATCGAAAAGATGCCGGCGGTTCCTATGATCAGCATCCACATCAGATTGATGGCAGCGAACAAGGCAAAAACAGAAGCCGTAGACAACAGTGACGAACTGTCGAGCAGCCAACCCAGAGAGGGGGGCACAAGTGCCAACCCGAACAGGCCGAATGCCCAGAAATAACGGCGTACAAGAGCAGGTTTCATGATTGATCGAGCCTATTCACGCGTACGCGCCAACAACCCGCCTATGCCTCGAGGGCGCACCAGCAGCACAGCGATGATGAAGCCGAACTGCACCATCAGAACCCACCGCGCGCCCAGTGTCGCGTTGGTGAAGGCCTCCAGGAAGCCGATCAGCGCTGCTGCAGCAATTGCGCCCGGTACTGAGCCCAAGCCACCGCATAGCGCCACGATCAACCCCTTGACCAAGGGCGTGGTGCCTCCAAAAGGACTGACGAAATAGGTTTGAGACAGCAGCACTGCGGCCAGTCCGGCCATGGCACCGGCGACGACCATCACCGCCAAGGCAGTGCGGCGTAAGCCAATTGCAACCAAGGCGGCTCCTTCGGGGTTCTGCATCATGGCGCGAATCGCCAAGCCGCCACGGCTGCGCGTCATCCACCACAGCACGACAACCATGAGGAGCAACGAACAGGCAATAGATCCGACCTTGTCGGCAGGAATCGACATTCCGAAGAGAATCAAGTTCTGTGTTCCAAACAGATCGGGCAGTTTTTTGGCACCCGGGCCAAAGAACCACAGCGGAACCTGTGTTCCAAGGAGGCTGAGCGCCAGCGTCGCAATCAGGCTACGGATGAGGAAGGCGGGCTTGTCGTGCAGGGGAAGAAAGGCGAGCGCGCAAATCAGCAGACCGCTCATGGCGCCGCTGAGCAGCGCCGCGGTCACCACGATCCAGGCCGAGGGGCCTAGATGGACGGAAGCGAGCCAAGCACCGTAGCCGGCCAGCGTGAAGCTCATGCCGTGCGCCATGTTCACGACGCCCAGGCTGGAAAACACGAGAGAAATGCCAACAGCCAGCAAGGCGTACATGCAGGAAAGCGTCAGTCCAGAGACCAGAACAAAACTCAGTTCCATGGGGTCACTCCGAGAGGGGCAACTCGGGCTGCAGGCGACCCGAATGCATGGTGAGGGTGCGATGGCAACGGCCCTTCAACAGCCCCAAATTCTGCTCGGCGATGACCATGGCGCCCTGTCGCAAGTCGACGCGCATCAGTGCATCGACCATTGCGGCGCTGATCTTGGGCGCGAGACCGAGCGAGGGCTCGTCCACCAAATACAGCACGGCGTCAGTCATCAGGCCGCGGGCCAAGGAAACCATGCGGCGTTCACCCCCCGACAAGGTCCCGACGACCGTTTGCAACAAAGGTCGCAACGGTTGGAACACGTCGAGCAATTGCTCGCGCCTTTGGTGGCGGTCACGCCAAGCCGCGCGCGTATGAGCCCCGCAGTCGAGATGCTGCGAGACCGTGAGGCCAGGGAAAATGGCATCACCCTGTGGCATGTGGGCCAAGCCCAAACTCACAATACGATGCGTATATCGGGCCGGACCGTGATCGCGTACCCCGCCGATTTCGCACCCGGCCAACTCGATCGAACCCAGCTGCCAATCAGTCAAGCCGCTGATTGCGCGAAACAATGTCGATTTTCCATGGCCATTGAGACCCACGATGGCCACACGTTCGCCGCGTCGCACCTGAAAGTTCAGCGCGTGAAGCACGGTCATGGGTCCATAACCCGCGGACAAGCCGCGGATGCGCAAGACGACCTCCGGTGCCGCGCCACTCATGCCGAGCTCCCCTCTGGCTCAAAATAAGCTGCGCGGACGCGTGGTTGGTCAAAGACTGCAGTCGGCTCACCTTCGGCAATAAGCTCACCGGCATCCAGCACGATGACCCGCTGCGCCACGGCCGCCAGCAACTCGAAACGATGCTCCACCAGCATCACGGCAATCTTCATTTCCTGCGCAGCGGTTCGAATGATGCGATCGATTTCGTCGATCTCGGGCTGACTCAAGCCCGCGGCAGGCTCATCCATCAGCAGCACGCATGGCTTGCGCATGAGCAGACAGGCAAGGAGCAGTCGCCGTCGATCCAATGTGCCCAGTTCACCGGCGCGCCTGCGCAGCCCCATCGCGAGGCCAACGCAGTCCGCCGCGGCTTGTGCTTCTTCGCGTTCGAGGTACGGCGCGTAGGCGTAGCGCGCGGCATCGAAGACTTCGTCTATTGTCAAAGCCTCCGGTACCACGGGTGACTGATATGTGCGGGCCACGCCGAGACGCGCCCGCTCGTGCAGCGGCAAAATCGTTATGTCCCTATCTCGCAGGAAGACACTTCCCGCGATCGGACGAACGCGGCCGCTGAGGATCTCAAAAAGCGTGGTTTTCCCCGCACCATTGGGCCCGATGACACCCAGGACTTCGCCCACGCGCACCGCCAGGGAAATCTGATGCAATACCCGGCGCGTTCCAAAATTCATCCCCACACCACGGCAGGCGAAGACCGTTGGCCTCACCTCATCCACGGCGACTCCCGGAACGCCACTTCCTTGACGGCATTGGGCCTGATGATGCGATGCTGGCCGCCTTGAACCTGATAGAACAGATGGGGCATACCCTCTTCAAGCTTGCTCGTCTCCTGCGGGTAACTCAGCGTGGATTGCTTGGCGCTGTCAAAGTTGTACACGCCGTTCACGCCTCTGTAGCGAGTCTTCCTCAATTCAGCCACGACGGCAGGAAAATTGTCCGCATCCGCCCTCGTCCACGCATCGGCCAGCATGCGCACGACATCATTGCCATTGCCGGTATAGGCCATTCCCATCGTTCCGCCTTTGGGCAGAACGGCGCTCCGGTACTTCTCACGATAGGCCTGACCCTGCTGGTCTGCCAGCACGCCTGCCAGACTGCTCCAGACGAAGCCTTCGGCGGCCGGTCCAGCGAGAGTCAGGTACTCAGGCTGTGAGGGGCCATATTGCAGGTAGACCAATGCGCCGCGGACCGGATTGGCTGCGTATTGCTTCGAGAAAGCTGCCAGGTCCGCAGCAATGGCATGGTTCACCATGATCACGCCGGCGCCCGTCGCATGCAGTTCCTGGATCGCCGGGCCCCAGTCCGATACCTGGAGCTGGACATCGGTGACCTTGACGACGTCGAACTTGCCGCGCGCCTTCAGCTGCGCCTCCGCAGATTTGGTGATGTTCTTGGCGTAGGCAAGGTCCTCGCGAATGATGTGAACCTTGTTGTTGATCGGCTTCCATGTGCCGCTCGCCTTCAAATCCTCCAGGAAGACCGCGAAGCCGGAACCATACAAAACCTCCACAGGCACGGTTTGAAACATGTGGCCGTAGCGAACTGGATTCTTCAGAACCAGATTTTCCATCTCGCTGGACGCACTGCCGTGCAAAAAGGGGGCCTTGTAGCCCGCGCCCGCTTCTGCGGCTGCAGCTCCGACGACGTAGAAGGGCGAAACKATCGCGTTCACCTTTGCATCAATCAGCCTGCGAACTGCGGCCTGGGTCCCTTCGGGCGTCAACAAGTCCATGTCGACCACTTTTAGCTCTATCAAGCGCCCCTTGACGCCGCCAGCGTCATTGATGTCTTTGACCGCGAGCTTGGCTGCGCTCCAGAAACCAACGTGGTCAGCCACGCCAGCCGGGCCAGATTGAGCGATTGGCATGCCGATTACGATCGGCTTGTTCTGCGCATGCGCCAACGACGACGCAGAACCGGCCAACGCCGTCAGCGCAACGGTGCCGATTGCCTTCAAGGTGCTCCGGCGGGAGGTAGATTCTGCTGTCATGGCATTTTCCGGTGGGGTTTGCTTGTGAAGGCCTGCGCGCTTTCGCTCAAGCCGCAGAAATTGTCGGCAATTCCATGGCTGCCCGACATCCTGCATTTGCACCAGGGGTTTGCATTGGTTTTGCACCGGATCGCGTGCGACTCACGCATTTGAACGATGGCGCATGGGGAGTGCTCGCTCTGATACTGAAACTCATCTGAGCGTCGGCGACACCACGCCAGGTATGTCCGCCGACCTCGAGCCTCTGAGATCGTCGTCGGTCCCACTTGCATCGACATAGAGCGCCACAAATGACCAATACCACCGCAGAAAGCAACGACGTCCGTCACATGCTGTATCCCTTCGCCAATCAGGCGCACCTAGCGAAGAAGCCGCCGCTCGTCATCGAGCGAGGAGAAGGCGTCTACGTTTTTGACCGAACCGGCAAGCGCTACCTTGACGGTCAGGGCGGTCTATGGAACGTGAACGTCGGGCATGGCCGACCCGAGATCAAAGAGGCTATTCGGTCGCAGCTGGACCGAATCAGCTTCTATTCGATCTTCGGCGGGACAAGCAACCAGCCTGCGATCGATTTGTCCGCGGTGCTTTGCCGCTGGACCGCCGAGGAAGGCATGCAGCGCGCCTTTTACTCGTCCGGCGGGTCGGAAGCCAATGAAGCGGCGTTCAAACTGGCCCGCCAATATTGGCGTCAGGTGGGCCAACCTGCGAGGTACAAGATCATTTCGCTGAAACGGGCGTACCACGGCGTGACCCTCGGCGCGCTGTCTGCCTGTGGAAGCACGGCCTACCGCGAGCAGTTCGAGCCATTGATGGCCGGTTTCACCCAAGTGGAGACTCCCGACGTCTACCGCGCCCCGTTCACAATGGATCCGCTGGCGCTAGGAAGCCATTGCGCACAGCTTCTCGAGCGGGAGATCGAATATCAGGGAGCGGGCTCTGTCGCTGCCTTCATCGCGGAACCGGTGCAAGGGGCGGGAGGCGTGATCGTTCCGCCTGCCAACTTCTGGCCCCTGGTGCGAGAAGTCTGCAATCGACACGGTGTATTGCTGATCGCCGACGAGGTCGTTACCGGTTTTGGCCGAATCGGCTGCGAGACGGGAAGCCGGCATTGGGGTATCAAACCCGACATCATGGTATTTGCCAAGGGCATCAACAGCGGGTACATCCCCCTTGGCGCCACGATGGCCAACGCGCGCATCTGCGACGCGTTCGTCACCAATGACGATGCACAGTTCAGCGCCTCGGCTTTCGCTCACGGCAACACTTATGCGGGCCACCCCTTGGCCTGCGTGGCTGCCATTGCCAATCTGGAGATCATCGAGAAGGAAAAGCTACATCTGAATGCGGCCGAAGTCGGGGCCTATTTCATCGGCCGTCTCAGAGCCATTCAGGACCGCCACCGCTACATAGGCGATGTCCGCGGTCAAGGTTTGATGATTGCAGTTGAACTGGTCGCCGACAAGAGGACCAAGGCCCCGCTTGACCTGGCCAAGGATGTTGGCGCGCGGGTGTCCGACCTGTGCCGTGAATCCGGCGTGCTGATTCGCAATCTGGCCGATACCTTCATCATCTCGCCGCCGCTCACCTTCACGAAGGCGAATGCAGATGAAGTCGTCGACGCATTTGACAAGGCAATGAGCCGGGTCGATTAAGTTCCCGCCCCCCCCCCGGACACCCCATGCATAGCGCC
>NZ_JBFUHN010000081.1:0-28878 GCF_056402375.1 Variovorax sp. P4_B10
CCTTCCGGCATGAGTGCTTCCATCTCGTTGCGAAAGGTGCTCGATACCGACTGGCCACCGAAAAGACCCACCCGGAGCGACCAGTCCCGCTTGGGATTGATGCCGACCTTTGCTGCTTGCGTGATGAGCGTCATCATCCAGAGCGGCGACATGGTGGTCGCCGTGTAGGCATGGTCCTTGAGCCACTGGACCATCAACTCTCCCCTGCCCGGACCGACCGGAAAATTGATCGCACCGTAATGGCGCAGTGCCTCGTCCATCGCACAGCCACCGATCCACAGCCCATAGCCATAGCCCTGATAGACGCGGTCACCGGCAACGATGCCCACGGCACGAAAGATTCGCGCCAGTTGCTGAACGATGGTGACTTCCCAATCGTGGCGGGTGAAGCCGAACATGACGGGAAGGCCCGTCGTTCCCGAGGTGGCGCAGAACCGCATCACCTCCTCCAGTGGCACGGTAAGGAGGGGAAAGGGGTACATGCCCCTGAGGTCGGCCTTCTCGAGAAACGGGACGGCATTCAGCGCCTGCCGGTCGGCGAGGTCCGAGGGCTTCAGGCCGGCTTTGGCAAAGTGCGCCGTCCAGGTCGGCGACTGCGCCAGTCTCATGCCCAGCGCCGCGAGCTTCAGGTGCTGCGTCTGTAGAACCTGTTCCCTGCCGGGAAAGTCGGAGGCTTCGTACTTCCGTACTGCGTGCTTCATCGTCGTCTCCTGTCGTTTTATTCGAGATCATTTCAGCCGAGGTAGCGCCGGGTCTGCAGGACGGTGAACCGCGGAAGCACAAAAGCCTGGTCCGAAATGCTGGCGTTGCCCGCCGGGTTGCTGCCGCTGACATGAAAGTCGCTGAAGGCGACAGATTGGTTCACCAGCATCGGGCCTGTCATGTTGAGGGTCAGATGCACGCCGGCCTGGGCGGCCGCCGACTTGCTGCGTGCGACAAAATCCTCGTCGGTCGAATACACCGACCAGCTGATGGCGCCGTGTGCCTGGGCGATCCTCGTCGCCTCTTCGAGCCCCTGCTCCGCGGTGGCCACTTCCACGACGAAACTCACCGGGCCGAAATGTTCCCGTTCGAGCGCTTCGGCTTCGATACCGAGGTCGGCCAGGATCAGCGGCGTACGAATACACGCGTCGGGCATTGTGTCGAGGGTGAGGGGCCGGCTTTCGAGAAGCGCCGGGCCCAGGCGAGCCGCCGCAGCCACCCGCTCAAGCGTCGCGGTGGACTGAACAGCGCCAAGCAATTCGATCGCCCGCACGGGGTCAGCGGTGAGCTTGCGGATCATCGCCGCGAGGGCCTGCCTGAACTCTTCGGGCGTCTTGAGGCCTTCCGGGGTTTCGATTCCGTTGGCCGGCACGTAAAGGTTTTGAGGGGTGGTGCACATCTGACCGCTGTAGAGACAGAGCGTGATCGCGATGTTTCGAACCATCCCCGCGAAATCCGAAGTGCCATGGATGACAAGTGCATTGATGCCTGCCTTCTCGGTGAAGACATGCGCATGACGTGCCTCGCTTTCCAGCCAGTTGCCAAACTGGGACGAGCCCGTGAAGTCGATGAGCCGCACCGAACGATGCAGGGCGAGCTCCTTGGTTTCGGGGCGCTCGGCGCTGTCGACCAGCAACTGAACCACGTCGGGATCCAGGCCTGCGTCCTTGAGAGTCTGGCGGAGAGTCTGTACACAGATGGCCAGCGGCAGCACGGCCGACGGGTGGGGTTTGACGATGACGGGGTTGCCGGTGACCAGGCTTGCGAACAGTCCCGGGTAGGTGTTCCAGGTGGGAAAGGTCGAACACCCGATCACGGCTGCGGTGCCGCGCGGAATGATGTCAAAGGTCTTCTCCACCCGGACTAGCGCCTTGCCCATCTGTTTCTCCCAGACCACACGGGAAGGCACGGCGGACATTTCGCGCACGGCATAGGCCACGGCTTCCAGGCCCCGATCCAGCGCATGGGCTGTACCGGCCTGAAAGGCCATGGCAAACGGCTGGCCGCAGCTGTGCATGCAGGCATGAGCCATCTCGAACGCGCGGGAGTTGAGACCTTCCATCATTTCGATGCAGATGGCGGCCCGCTGAATGAAGGGCAGAGAACCCCACTCTGCGCCTGCGCGCCTTGCCTTTTCAGTCGCATCCGGCACCGACAGATATTCATAGCTCACATCCATCGTCAGTCCGTATGGACTCAGGCGCTCCCCAGCGATCTGCGCGCTGTCAGGCGCACCGGAGATCTGGAAGATCTTGCCGAGATGCGCATTGAACAATGCCTCACCCGCAGCCCTTGCATCGGGTCCGCCATGCGCGTCTTCGGGGCTGTCGGGAAACGCGCCAAAACAACCCCTGGTCGAAATGGCCTCGAGCGCCCGCTTCAGAAGCGGTTGGTGTTTTGCGACAAGGGACTCAATGGCCATGTTCATTTTTTCAGAGGGTGGATTCATTGCCGAAGATCACCGTGGACTGGCTGGACATGTAGCCGCCCGGCGCGTGCGCCAGTGCCAGCTCGGCCCCTGGCACCTGACGCGCGCCGCAGTCTCCACGAAGCTGCGCCACCGATTCGACGATGGTGTAGATGCCGAACATGCCGGGATGACCAAAGGAGAGCCCTCCGCCGTTGGTGTTCATCGGGAAGCTGCCGCCGGGCGCACAACGGCCCTCGGAAAGGAATGCACCGCCCTCGCCTTTTTGACAGAAGCCGCAGTCTTCCGCGAAGACGGGCGGCATGATGGTGAAAGCGTCGTAGAGTTGGACGACATCGATGTCTCCTGGCGTCACACCCGCCTGCTCGAAAGCCCGACGGGATGATGCGACTGCGGCCGTGGTCGACAGGTCAGGCATCTGCGCGATGCTGCGATGGCTCACTGCCTCGCCGGCGCCGAGCAGATAGACGGGCTTTCGTCTCAGGCTTCTTGCACGGTCAGCGGACACCACCACCACGGCGCCGCCGCCATCGGTGACCAGGCAACAGTCCCTGAGCCCAAGGGGGCTGGCGACCTGCCGCGCCTGAAGAACGTCCGCCACCGTCAAGTCGCTTTTGTCGCTGGCGAACGGGTTGAGCTGGGCCCATCTCCTTGCGCTGACGGCCACCTCCGCAAGTTGTTCACGCGTCGTTCCATAGTCGTGCATGTGTCGCTGCGCCACCAGGGCATAGCCGGCAACCGGCCCTGGGTAGGCATAGGGGGATTCGTAGGGATTCGGTTCGGAGTGACTGACGAACCTGGCGCCGCCCGACTTCTGGGTGCTGCCATAGGCAATGAGGGCCACGCTGCAGAGACCGGCAGAAATAGCGGCCTGCGCATGGTTCAAGTGGGCGAGAAATGCCCCGCCGCCGATCTGGGTCGAGTCGGTGTAGCGAGGGTTCAGTCCGAGGTATTCGCACAGGCTCAAGGTAGGCATGAAGAGCTGGAGGCCCGCGGCAAACACGCCGTCCACGTCACCGATCGTGAGGCCCGCATCGTCGAGGGCCGCGACGCTTGCAAGTGCCATGGCATCGACAGGCGATGAACCCGGAGGCATGCGTGGATGACCACTGGTTCCGATACCGGCCACCGCGACGGCGCCGCGCAACACCGAAGTCCGGCTCATGCTGCAGCCCCAAATGTGACTCGAGGCTCTTCGCCATCCGATTCGAAAAGCGCATGAACACGCATTCCGATGCTCAACTCCGACGGTTCCACGCCCAGGATGGTGCTCATCATGCGAAAGCCTTCGTCGAGATCCACCAGCGCAATGTTGAAGTCGCCGGCGCGGCTCTTGACGTGGGTATAGGAATACAGCACCCCCTGCCCTGAGCTCTCACGCCAGGCGAGCGACTGGGCACGGCCGCCCGGTCCCACTTCCCTTGGATAGAACACCGCCGTGCCGGTGTCCTCATCGAACTGGTACAGGAGGCGGCCTTCGGAAAGTCCGTCCAGATAGGTCTGCCGGGCCGATCGGTTCTGCGCTGTCATGGCTATCGACCCACGAACCGAGGACGTCGCTTCTTCTGGAAAGCGTCGATACCTTCGATCCCGTCGGGACCGGCGATGAGGCGTGCCTGGTGGATGGCTTCCAGTTCCGCAGACTCCTCATAGGAGCGGTTGGCCGAAAGGATTTCCTTTGTCGCCCTGAAGGCTGCCGTCGGTCCCTGAGAGATGCTTCGCGCCATTCCTGAGGCCACCCCCTCGACATCGAGCGCTCCCACGCTCCTGTTCACCAGGCCCATCTCTGCCGCCTCGCGACCGCTGAAAAGCTTGCCCAGAAAAACGATCTCGGCGCATTTGTGACGACCGAGTCTCTCGCGCAGACAGTGATGGCCTCCGGAATCGAGCATCAGGCCGATGTTGCGGAACGGACTGCCCATGAGAGCGTTGTCCGCGACGATCGTGATGTCGCACGCCAATGCCAAACCGAAACCGAAGCCGAGCGCGGGCCCCTGGACGGCGGAGATGGTCGGCACCCCGCAATGGCGAACCTTGTCCAGGGCGGGGTTGATCCGTTTGCTGACGATCTCATACGTATCGTCCTCGCCTGGGCGGGTGTCCTTGAGATCGCGTCCAGCGCAAAACGCACCGCCCTCTCCGCGGACCAGGATGCAACGGGCTCCGGCTGCCGCAGCGCGCTCGAAGGCGAGACCCACCTCTTCCATTTCATCGACGCGCAGGCTGTTCCTGGACTTGACCCGGTCCAGAGTGACCACCCCCAATTCGCCGTCAATCAGCCATTTCACTGCGCTGTTCATTGGGACCCCCTTGGCTTGCAGTTCATCAGGATCTGCAGGTCGCTGGTCATGACCAGCGTCCCGTTCTGGTTGCACATATTCCAGCCCAGCTTCACGACGCCAGCCTTGCCTTCCTCCTTCACGGTCTTGCCGAGGACTTCGGATTCAAGATGCAGGGTGTCGCCAATGACCGTAGGCGCGACGAAACGAATCGCGTCGGAGCCGTAGTTCGCAACCACAGCCGGCGCGTCGGACGGCACGCCAAGTCCCGCGGCATAGGCCACCACCATGAGGCCCGGCGCGATGCGCTGCCCGAACCGGGTGCCGGCGGCGTAGTGCGCATCGGTGTGAAGGACGTACCAGTCGCCGGTAAGGGCGCACCACTGAACAATGTCCGCCTCGGTGATCGTCCTGCCGCGGGAACGGAAACGCTCCCCTATGGCAATTTCATCGAAGTACTTGTCGAGAAAGTTCATATGTCTCCTGTCGATTCGACGGATCCTAAAATAAACCGTCTAGACGGTCAATAAATAACCTGAAAAAAACTCAGGTGATGCCGTTCAGGCACAAGGCGCTGGCCTGGTCCGCAAGACTCTCGAGGCTGAGCTTGCCAGTGGGGCGATACCAGGTGTACGTCCAGTTCAGCATGCCGTAGATGAGCATGGCATGCGTGGTGGCGATCGACTTGTCGCCGAAGCGCTTTTCATTCAGTTCGCGCAGGATGGCCACCAGAAAACCAACCAGCTTCTGCTCCGCACGGTTCACGGTCGAGCGCGCCGCCTCGGGGAGATGGTCTGCGTCCTCGATCAGCACCGTATGCTGGTCGCGGTGGTCGTAGTAATACTTCAGGTGGATGAACACATACCTGCGAAACCTCAGTTCGGCCGACTCGGAGGTGTCGAGGCCGAGGGCGGCGAGCTTGATCAGTCCCTCGACATGCGCGGTGAGCATCGCCTCCAGCATCACCTCTTTGGACGGGAAATAGTGATACAGCCGGGACTTCGACGCATTGCACGCGTTGCCGATATCGATGATGTTGGTGTTGCGAAAGCCCTTTTCAGCAAAGAGTTTCGCTGCCGAAACCAGGATCTCTTCCTTGATGTCGTCAAAGTTGTCGGACTTGGTACGCGCCATGAATCGTCTTCAAAATTAAGGCGTCAATGTATCAGACGGGCTCTCTGTAGCAGCCCACTTTTGCGGAAACGAATCGCCATCTATAATTATTCCGTCCGTCCGGATAATGTATTATAGCGCCACTCCGCACCAAGGCCGCTCATGACCGCTGTCTCCGCTCCCGACCTGTCCGACGCGCACACCAGACGAATCCTGGAACTCGTCCAGAGGAACGGCCGGATCACAGTCCAGGCTATCGCGGATGAGCTCTGCCTTTCGACGGCGCCCTGCTGGAGACGGCTGAACGAACTGGAAGAGAGCGGCGTGATCAAGCGCTATGCTGCCCTCGTGGACCGACGGAGCATCGGGCTCAACAGCTGCATGTTCACGCAGATCAGCCTCCAGAATCACACCGAACACGTCGTGGCGCGCTTCGAACGGGCCGTGCAGGCGGCCCCCGAGATTCTCGAGTGTTGGGTGACCGCTGGAAGCGCCGACTACCTGCTGAAGATCTACGTCCCGGATCCCCTCGCCTTCGACTTGTTTCTCAACAGATTCCTTTTGAAGCTCGATGGGGTGAAGCAACTCACGACTTCAGTGGCTTTGCGCGAAGTCAAGAATGAAACGTTCCTCGACGTCTCGAACGCATGCGTCCAACCGCGCCCTGCTTCCATGTCTCCCGTCGCCCATAGAGCCACTGCGAAGCCCTGAACACCGCTGCGCATGATTCATTGCCGCAGCCCCCTCGCCAGCAACCGATTCATTGCCATGACGTCCCAAATGTCCGTCGATTAGCACGATTCCTTTTCCGGTTGAAACCTAAGCTTCAGCGGGGCTCGACAGACGTTGTTGTCTGCACAGGCGCCCGCAACCGGAGCAACGCATGACTTGGGCAAAAGCTGGTTTCTACATACTTCTTTCCGGCCTTGGCTCCGCCGCCATGGCCCAGGACGTCGTCAAACTGGGTATAGCGGCGCCAATGACCGGGCCAATCGCCCACCTCGGAAAGGACGTCGATCAGGGAGCGCGCCTGGCGATCGATGAAATCAACCAGCGCGGCCTGGCCATCAACGGCAAGCCGGTCAAGCTCGAGGCTGTGGTGGAAGACGACAGGGGCGATCCTGCCGCAGCAACGGCCGTAGCCAACACCCTGGCCGATCGCAAGGTCAACGGCGTGATCGGGCATCTCAATTCGGGCCCGACGATAGCGGCGGCAAGGGTGTACAACGATGCAGGCATTCCGCAGGTGGCGCCAGCGGCGACCAACCCCAAATACACGCAGGCCGGCTACAAATACGCCGTGCGCCTGATGGCAACCGATGTCCAGCAAGGCGCCGGCATCGCAGGTTTCCTGGCCAGCAAGCTTTCCGCCAAAAAAGTTGCCGTCATCGATGACCGTACGGCCTACGGCCAGGGCCTTGCTGACGAAGTGGCGAGCACTCTTGCCAAAGCCAAGGTTCAGGTCCTTCCGAGAGAGTTCACGACGGACAAGGCCACCGATTTCACGGCCATCCTCACCACCATCAAGGCGGCCAACCCCGACGCCATCGTCTATGCCGGTGCGGACGCCCAGGCGGGCCCATTGAGCCGTCAGATCAAGCAACTCGGCATCACGTCCAAACTGATCGCTGGCGATGGCGTTTGCACCGGGAGCTGGTCTGAACTCGCAGCGGGCTCCAATGAAGGCTTCTATTGCTCCCAGGCGGGCATGCCCAGCACGCGAATGAAGACCTACGCGGATTTCAACAAACGCTTCAAGGCCAGATACGGCAGCGAACCGATCGTGTTTGCACCTTACGCCTACGACGCGGTCCTGGTGCTGGTTGAGGCCATGAAGGCTGCCAGGTCGACCGATCCCACGGTCTACGCGCCGTATGTCTCCAGGGTCCAGCTCGACGGCATCACCGGCCCTGTCCGTTTCGACAGCCGCGGGGACAACCAGAACGGTGAAGTCACGATTTACCAGGTCCAGTCCGGCAAGCTGGTCGCCGTCCCGTGACATCTACAGGCCTTCGCCTCAGTGTCCCGATCCATCTGGAGACCCAGTGACCTCTTACCTGCAAGCCCATTGCATCGACGACTTCCGTCTGCTCGCGCAGAAGGCCCTCCCCAAAATGGTGTTCGACTTCATCGACGGTGGTGCCGGGTCCGAATCGACAGTGCGAGAAAACCGCACGGCGTTCGAGCACATCCGCCTGCTGGGCTCAGCGCCGGTCGATGTGGCTGTGCGCAGCCAGGAAGTGACGATCTTCGGGAAGAAGATGGCCATGCCGGTCATCATCGGACCCACGGGTCTGGCTGGCGCGGTTTGGCCTCGTGCCGACGTCCACCTCGCCACCGCCGCGGCACGGTTCGGCATACCGTTCGTGATGAGCACGGCCGGTACGGTCACCATGGACGCCGTCGCGAAGGCCGCGAGTTCGAACGCGTGGTTCCAGCTCTACCTGTTCCGGGACCGGGCGGTGAGTGAGCGGCTCATGGCGAATGCTTGGGAACTGGGTTTCAACGCATTGGAAGTGACCGTTGACAACGCCATGCCTGGCCGCCGGCTGCGCGACAGCCGAAATGGATTCAGCCTGCCAATGCGCTGGACGCCATCGAAGGTCGCCAGCATCCTCGCCCATCCGTCATGGGCCTGGCGGACGGCATGGTCGGGTGCGCCCACGCTTGCAGTCATGGCCGCGGAGCTTGGACTGGAGGAGACGGACACGATCGCCGAGTTGATGCAGGCACAGCTGGACCCGTCCATCGGCTGGGATGACATCCAGTGGGTGCGCGACCGCTGGAAGGGCCCCCTCATCGTCAAGGGCCTCCTGGACCCTGCGCAGGGCGTGAAAGCCCTGGAGCTGGGAGCCGACGGGATTGTGGTGAGCAATCACGGTGGCCGGCAACTCGACGGAGCTGTCGCCACCATCGACATCCTCCCCGAGTTCGTCGACAGGATCAGGGGCAGGATGCCGATTCTTGTTGACTCGGGATTTCGAACCGGAAGTGACATTGCCAAAGCATTGGCACTCGGGGCCACGGCAGTGCAGATCGGGAGGCCTACTCTCTACGCCGCTGCCTCCGGTGGCGAACCGGCGATCCATCGCGCGCTCGAGATCCTGAAGATGGAATTGGACATATGTCAAAGCCTGATGGGAGCCTCCACGATCTCAGAGATCACCGAGTCACTGATACGCATCCCCTCGCGCTCGAGCGATGTGTCTCGACGCCAATTGACAGACAAGAAGAGCCCGCGTGCCGCCAATTGCTACTTGCAAGCGAAGCTGGAGGCCGATTCGAGGTCRCCGCTCACATAGGTGCTCACCTTCGGGTACGGGCACAGGGGCCGCGTCCGGGTGGCGGACCAGCCGGCGGGCAGCTCCGTGTTGACCACGTTGGCACCGGCCCCGCGCGCGGTGGCGACGACGGTATCGGGGGCCTTGCCCTTCTCCACCCAGGCCACCAGCGGCGTCAGCATGTCGAACTGGTCCGTCGCAGCGCCTCGCCCGCAATGGTTCATGCCGGGCACCGGGAAGAAACGCGCAAAGCCGGAGGCATCGCCGCCGTTGGCTGCGCGCAGTTCGTCGTACCAGCGCGTGGTGTCGTCCGACGAGAACACCGCGTCGCTGGTGCCGTGGTAGACCATGAGCTTGCTGCCGCGATCGCGCAGCGTGGCGAGGTTGCCCGGATTCGGCGGCGTCATGAAGGACATGGCCGACTCGGTGTAGAGCGCGGTGGTCGCGAAGATGCCCGGTGCGTCGGTGTCCATGCTGTAGCCCAGCGCGAAGTCGATGCCCGACGGGCGGCTCGTGCCCAGCGGCGGCGCGCTGAACACGAACCCGACCGCGGCGGTGTCCAGGCTCTGCGAATTGGAGAATTCCCATTGCCGCCAATCGGCGCGGTTGATGCCTGCGTCGTAGGGGAAGCTGCTGTAGAGCGCCGTGCCCGCGGTGTTGCGCGCACCGGTGAACACGTCGTCGAGCACGGTCTTCTGCGCAGCGGTGAGGCAGGTGCCATCGCGGGCACCGCTGCACGTGGGCACGTCGGAGGCCAGCTTGAAGACGGCCTTGCACGCCTGCACGTCCGCGACGATGCCGTCGGTCGCGCCGTCGAGTGCATCGCACTTCGACAGCACCGCTGCGGCAACCGTGTCCATCTCCGCCTGCGTGAAGGCCGTCTGGAGATCCGGCTTGCCCGCCGGGGTGTTGGCGGTCGTCACCTTGGCGTACTGCTGGACGCCGTAGAGCTGCGCGACCGCGGCCTTCGGCAGGTTGAAACCGGGGTTGCCCGCAACGATCCCGTCGTACGCGTTGGCAGACCGTGCGGCAGCCACCATCGCGTGGCGGCCTCCGTTCGAGCAACCACCGAAATAGGAACGGTCGGCCTCACGGCCATAGGCCTTGGCGATCAGGTTCTTGGCCATCGGCGTCAGCTGCGCGACGGCGTTGTAGCCGTAGTCCAGGCGTGCCTGCGGGTCGATGCCGAAGACTGGAATCTGCGCGCCGGAGTGACCCGCGTCGGAGCTGATCACGGCAAAGCCCATGTGCAGCGCCGTGGTCGTGGGGGACCCGCCTCCGATATTTCCCGATGCCGGAACCACGCTCCCGTCCAACCCGCCATTGGCCTGGTAGAAGAAGCGCCCGTTCCAGTCGACCGGCAGGCGCATCTCGAAGCCGATCGCATAGGTCCGGCCGTCGACGCTGCTGGTGCGTTCGTTCATCTTTCCCTGCACGAGGCAGTGCGCCGGCGTGGGCGTGCTCACGCCGGCCACCGCGAATGTGCCGGCCGCCACGGAAGTGACGCTGGTGTAGGCCGTGGCGCCGAAGGCGGCCTTGCTCGCGAGGTCGGTACATGACTGCAGCGTGCCGGGACGCGCCTCCGAAGAAGACGTGGGCGGCGTGACGACGGGCGGAGCAACCGATGTGTCCGGTACGACCGGAGCAATCGGGAGGAACGAAATGCCGCTCCCGCCGCCGCCTCCGCCGCACGCCCCGAGCAATGCGGCCGCCCCCACCACGGCCCATGCCGGCCGCCATGACGATGACACGATGTGATCCATGCTTGTCTCCTCGGCCGGCAGCATCCGGCTGGCCTATAAGGTTATTTGAGATAACCAATATAGTTTTGATCAATAACTAAAAAACGAGGAGAAACCCGAGTATCGAGCGCGGTTCTGTTTTTCTCACGCGCCCCTTTCCACCCGCGGCCCGCCGGCCATGTAGTTGCCCGGCGTCACGCCGAAGCAGCGGCGAAACCACCGTGAGAAATGAGCCTGGTCCGCGAAGCCGCATTGCGCCGCCACCTCGGCGGGCGGGTCGCCTTCGCGCAGCAGCACCTTCGCGCGGCCGATGCGCGCGAGCCGTGCGTAGTGGACCGGCGTCATGCCGACGGCCGCGCGGAACAGGCGATGGAAGTGCTCGCGCGACACACCCAGCCGTCGGGCCAGCGCGGCGGGGTCGATCCGGCAGGCGTCCGCCGTCGCCAGCGCAGCGCAGACCGCTTCGACGCGCGCGTCGCCCACCTGGCGCTCGACGGGCACGCGCTCCTTCCCGGTCTGTGCGCGAAAGATGCGCGCCAGGAGATGGGCGACTTCTGCTCCGTCCTCCGACTGCGCGGCCGCAGCCAACGCATGGGCTGCGGACTCGTCCTTCCAGACCCGCTGGCGCAGCACTCCCCGCTCACCTGGCGGCCACGCGAGGCGCGCCGCGACCCAGGCATGGGGTACATACAGCATCACCATCCGGAACCCCTGCGCGCTGACACCTGCCGTGTGCAGCATGAACGGCGCCATCAGCACGAGGTCGCCGGCTTCCGCCACATGCCGCTCGCCGGCGCATGCGAATTCGCAGCGGCCTTCGAGGATCGCGCCCACGCTCCACTCGGCGTGCCAGTGAAGCGCGAAGTGCGCCTTGGGATCGGCCGCGAACATCGCCTCGATCTGCGTGCCGTCCTCCATCGGCAGGCCGATCACATGCGAGGTCGTGGAAGCGTTCATCCCATGAAGGGTAGCGCCGGYGGCTGCTTCATGCAGCCAGCGCGCCGCGAACCGTGATGCCCATCCAGCCCGCGCTGGCCTGCATCGCTTCCACCTGCCCGAGCAGCGACAGTTCCTCCACCGGATGCGCGTGAAACTGCAGCGTCGCGCTGCCCTGCGTCCAGCCCGGCTCGACGCGGTCCACGATGTCGGCACGCAGATAGCGCGGGGTTGCGGCAATGCCGGGCTGCGTCAGGTCGGGCCAGCCCACCGCACCGATCGTCGGCGCCGCAAGAAAGCCCAGGCGCCCGGCCTTCTCGCCGGACAGCATGACCGTCGCATCGACCAGCCGGCGCTCCTTCACGCTGAGGCTCGCACCGAGCCGGCTGCCAGCGGACATGGGCGCCGCCGCCGGGTGCGCCAGCGGAAGGCTGCGGGTCAGCCAGGTCTGGCCGATCTTCTTGGGCCAGCCCTGCAGCCAGCCGCGCAACAGCGAGATGTCCTGGTCGACGTAGATCAGGGGGCAGTAGAAGCAGCGCGCATCGCCGCCCTGCTTCGGCGCGATCTCGAGCACCACGATGGTCTCGCGGTATTGCGCGTAGACGGGGTCGAGCAGTTCCTCCCCGCCGTTGCCGCACGACTGCCAGTCCGCGAAATGAACGCAGCCCTTGCCGGTGGGCGCGCCGAGCGGAGGGTCGAAGGCGAAAGCCACGTTGACGAGCCAGCCGGCGTAGTGCCAGGGCGGTGCCTGCACGAGGGCGCTGCGGCCGGACGAAGTGAAAGGCGGCGTGAAAGACGGTGGCATCGGTTTCCTGCGAGTTCAAGAAGAAGAGAAACCCGCACGATAGAAGTGCAAACACCGGCCGTCTTGTACGCCAGTGATCCGCACCGGCCAGGGATGTACGACAGGTGGCGGCGTTGTCCGACTCGGCGCAAGGAGTCCCTCGCGACAATGGGCGCCTCGGCCGAGACAAGCCGATGGACCGCATTTCCCTGGCACTGCACGATGACCCGCATCTACCTCATAGAAGACAACCCCCTGATCGCAACGACGCTGACCGACGGGCTGCAAGAATTTTCCGAATGCGATGTGATCGGCACCGCGACAACCTCCGATGGCGCCATCGACTGGCTGAAGGCGAACCCCGACGAATGGGATGCAGCGGTCATCGACATCTTCCTCGCCGAAGGCAACGGACTCGCCGTGGCGCAGTACCTGAAGGACAACAAGTCGCCGGCGCAGCGCGCCATCGTGCTGATGAACTACGCGACCTCCGAAGTGCGCGAAGGTGCGCTGTCGGCCGGTGTCGATGCGGTGTTCGACAAGTCGCTGCAGCTCGAGGCCTTCTACGATTTTTGCGCCACGCTGGACATCACGCCTCGCCGCTGAGGGTGCCGCAGCCGCCCGGGCTTGCGTAGACTGGCGCGGCCATGAACACTCCAGCCTCTACAGCCCCCGCCTCGAAGCGCCCCCTGGACGCGTCCGAATTGAAGCAACTGGCCGCGACCACCGAACCCGCGGCTGCCGCAAAAGCCTGCGCATGCGGGCTTCACCGCGCCACCTCGTGGGAAAGCATCACCGAAGAGCGCTGGCCGCAGGCGCTGATGCAGAAAGTCGGCACGCTGCGCGACGAAGACATCGCCGAGCCGACCTTCGAGGAGTGGCACCCCGACGGCACGCGCTACGACTCGCCCGACGCGCCGATCTCCGTGCGGCACTTTCCCTTCAACCGCTGCGACGTGTTCCGCTGCAGCGCCTGCGGCAGGCTGGTGCTGCGCTACACCGAGTTCGGCGGCTACTACATCGATCACCGTGTGCGGCTGCTGGACCCGGCGCTGGTGACGGACCCGGCATGATGGCCTCGATACTCCGCCCTCGCCTGGCGGGTTGGGCCCTGCTCTTCTTGCTGGGCCTCGTGGCCATCGGCTTCGCGGCCATCCTGACCTTCGACTGGAATCGTGCCAGGCCGTGGATCAACCAGCGCGTCAGCGAGGCCACCGGGCGCCCCTTCGCGATCCAGGGCGACCTGGTCCTGCAATGGGACCGTCCTCAAGCTGAAACAGGCTGGCGCCGCTGGGTGCCCTGGCCAAGGCTCAGTGCCCAGGACATCACCCTGGGCAATGCCGAGTGGGGCAAGACCGGCCCGCACATGGCCGAGATCAAGCAGCTGACGTTCTCGCTGAACCCGTTGCCCTTGCTGAATCACACGATCCGGATTCCCACGCTGGAACTCGCGGGCTCCGTCCTTTCCCTCGAGCGAACCGCCGACGGCAAGAACAACTGGACACTGGCTTCCGGCGACACCGCCCCCTCGCGCTGGAAACTGGAGTTGCAACGACTGGTGCTGAACCAGGGCACGGTGAAGCTCACCGATGCGGTGGCCAAGGTCGATCTCAAGGTCGACATCGACAGCCTGCCGCAGGAAAGCCCGGAGGGCTATGGCATGGGCTGGAAGCTCAGCGGCACGTTTCGCCAGACCCCGTTGCGCGGCAGCGGCAAGGCCGGCTCGGTGCTTTCGCTGCAGCAGGACACCAGGCCCTATCCGCTGCAGGCCGGCGTGCAGATCGGCACGACACGCATCGATATCGCGGGCACATTGACCAAGCCCGATGCGCTGGCGGCGCTGGACCTGCGGCTCAAGCTCTCGGGCGCCAGCATGGCCCACCTGTACCCRATCACGGGCATCACCCTGCCCAACACGCCCCCGTTCAGCACCGAGGGCCATCTGGTCGGCACGCTCGGCAAGGGCGGCGGGCGCTGGCTGTACGAGCGCTTCAAGGGAAGCGTAGGTGCCAGCGACATTGCCGGCACGCTCGAATACATCTCGCAGCAGCCGCGGCCGCTGCTGCGCGGGCAGGTGCAGTCCAACCAGCTGCGCCTGGAGGACCTGGCACCGTTGATCGGTGCCGACTCCAACGCCAACAAGGCCAAGCGAGGCGCCGCGGCCGTCCAGCCGGCAGGCAAGGTGCTGCCCGTGGAGAAGTTCGACACGGCGAGCTGGGGAAGCATCGATGCGGAGGTGAAGTTCGCCGGCCGCAAGATCCTTCACGCCAAAAACCTGCCCATCGACAGCCTCGTTGCGGACCTGCACCTCAAGGACAGCGTGCTATCGCTCACGCCCTTGAGCTTCGGTGTTGCCGGGGGCCAGATGGCCGCGACCGTGAAGCTCGATGGCCGGCAGGATCCCATTCGCGCGAACCTGCAACTCTCGGCGCGCCGCCTCAGGATCAAGGAACTCTTTCCGACACTGGACACGATGCAGGCCAGCCTGGGGGAAGTCGGTGGCGATGCGGCACTGTCCGCCAGCGGCAATTCCGTTGCAGCCTTGCTGGGCACCTCCAACGGCGAGGTGAAGGCGCTGGTCAGCAAGGGAACGATGAGCAAGTTCCTGCTCGAGGCGATGGGATTGAACATCGGCAGCGTGGTGGCGACCAAGCTGTTTGGCGACAGGCAGGTGCAGCTCAACTGCCTCGCCAGCGATTTCCGGGTGACGCAGGGCCTCATGCAGACCCGCGCTTTCGTGCTGGACACCGATGAGTCGATCGTCAACGTGACCGGCCAGATCAACCTGTCCAGCGAACAGCTGGCGCTCGAGATCCAGCCTCGGAACAAGGCGCTGCGCGTCCTCTCCTTGCGCTCGCCGCTTTACGTCAACGGAACCTTCAAGAATCCCGATGTCGGCGTCGACAAGGGTGCCGTCGCACTCAAGCTGGGCGCCGCGATCGCATTGGGTGCCGTAGCACCCGCCGCGGCGCTGCTGCCGCTGTTGAACGTGGGCTCGCAGGAGTTCTCGGGGTGCGCGCCGCTGCAGGCCCTGGCCAGCCAGAAACCGCAGGCCCCGCGGCAGCACAAGGTGCGCTAGCCTTTTCCGTTCCGCAGGGCTAGGCCCGCTGCGCATCCAGCTCGCCCATCACGCGGCGCTCCAGGATGTCGCTGGCGCGGCTCAGATGAGCGTGCATGTGCTTCGCGGCAGCCTCGAGCTTGCCGTCCTCGACCGCATCGAGGATCTGCAGATGCTCGCGGCACGACTTGCGCAGCAGGTCGATGTTCACGAGCGGGTAGTCGGACAGGTCGGAGATGCGGCGCAGCCGGTTCTGCTGCCGGATGGCGTCGAGGATGAAGCGGTTGCCCGAAGCGCTGGCCAGCAGTTCGTGGAACTGCGCGTTGGCTTCGAAGAATTCCATCCACGAGTGGCGCGATGCGTGGGTGAGCAGCGCCTGCTGCTGCTCCCGGCAGGCCAGCAGCCGCTCGTGCGCGACCTCGAAGCCGGGCTCGCGCAGCGCGGCGCATTCGACCGTGAGGCGAAAGCGGTAGCTCTCGCGCTCGCTCTCGACCGAATCGAGCGTTTCGGTGAACTCCCAGCGCTGGTAGTGCCGCCCGCGCAGCACGCCGTCCTGCAGCAGCGTGGTCATCACGTTGCGCAGCAGGGCGCGCGGCACGCCGTAGGTCTGCGCGAGTTCGAGTTCGTTGACGCGCGTGGGCAGCTTGCCCGCGAGGCGATCGCGCAGCACCCGGTAGTAGAGGGTCTTCTCCTCGTCCTCCGGCATCTCGCGCCGCGCCTGCCCCAGCGCCTCGCGGTCGGCGACGAGGGTGTAGCCCCGGTTGGGCACATGCGCCAGCAGCGCACGCTCGTGCAGCCAACGCAGCGCGGCCCGCACCGGCGTGCGCGAAATGCCGAGCCGGCCGGCAAGGTCGGCTTCGGTCATGTGGCGGCCGTTCTCGTAGCCGCCGGCGAGCGCCTGGTCGAGGATGTAGCGGCTCACGCGCTGGGTGAGCGGCGCAATCGCCTTGTCCGTCTGCTGGGCCATCCATGGTTCTCCGGAAAACGCGGGCTGGATGCCGATCATCAGGGCAATTTTGTATTTTTGGCCTCAAAAAACCATGTACATCTCAAGCCAAAAATACAATTTGAGTTTCAAGATCGGCCCCACGCCGACCCGAGAGACGGGTCGTTTCCACCGGAGAAAACAACTCGTGGCCCAAGCCGACACCCTTCCTTCGCTCGATGCGTTCTGGATGCCCTTCACCCCCAACCGCAAGTTCAAGCAATCGCCGCGCCTGATCGTCGGCAGCGAAGGCCTGTACTACGACCTGGCCGACGGCCGCCGCGTGCTCGATGCCATCGCCGGCCTCTGGTGCGTGAACGCGGGCCACCGCAACCCGCGCATCAGCGCCGCGCTCAAGGCGCAGATCGACGTGCTCGACTACGCCTCGAACTTCCAGATCGGCCACCCCGCCGCCTTCGAACTGGCGCAGCGCCTCACGCAGCTCGCTCCGGCGGGCATGAACCATGTGTTCTTCACCAACTCGGGCTCCGAGTCGGTCGATACCGCGCTGAAGATCGCGCTGGCCTACCACCGGGCGCGCGGCGACGCAGGCCGCTACCGCCTGATCGGCCGCGAGCGCTCGTACCACGGCGTGGGCTTCGGCGGCATCTCGGTGGGCGGCATCGGCCGGCAGCGCAGCACCTTCGGGCCGCTGCTCAACGGCGTGGACCACTTGCCGCACACGCTCGACCTGGCGCGCAATGCCTTCTCGCGCGGCGAGCCCGCGCACGGCATCGACAAGGCCGACGCGCTCGAAGCCATGTTCTCGCTGCACGACGCCTCGACCGTGGCCGCGGTGATCGTCGAGCCCGTGGCGGGCTCCACCGGCGTGCTGCCGCCGCCGCGCGGCTACCTGAAGCGCCTGCGCGAAATTTGCGACAGGCACGGCGTGCTGCTCATCTTCGACGAGGTCATCACCGGCTTCGGCCGCCTGGGCACCAACTTCGCGGCCGACCTGTTCGATGTGACGCCCGACCTCATCACGACCGCCAAGGGCCTCACCAACGGCGCGGTGCCGATGGGCGCGGTGCTGATGCGCGATGCGGTGCACGACGCCTTCATGCAGGGCAATGTCGGCGCCGTCGAGCTTTCGCACGGCTACACCTATTCGGGCCACCCGCTGGCCTGCGCCGCCGCCATGGCCACGATCGACGCCTACCTGCAGGACGGGCTGATCGCCCAGGCCGCAGAACTGTCGCCCTACCTTGAAGACGGCCTGCACGCGCTGCGCGGCCTGCCCGGCGTGATCGACATCCGCAACGTGGGCCTGCTCGCGGGTGTCGAACTGCAGCCCTGGGCATCGGGCCCCGGCACGCATGCACAGGCCGTGGCGCAGCACTGCCTGGAAAGCGGCGTGCTCGTTCGCTCGGTGGGCGACACCATCGCCCTCTCGCCGCCCTTCACCATCGAGCGCAGGCACGTCGACCAGATCGTCGACAGCCTGCGCACCGCCATCGCGCAGACCGCACAGGCATCGGACGTGGCCGCGTGAGCGCCGCCGTATCAAGGAAACAAGCCATGGACATCGAATCGTTCCCCCTCTACGACATCGAAGGCGATGCACGCCAGTGCGGCCAGCAGTACGGCCGCGCCGCCGGCGACCGCATCGACCTGAGCCTGCGCACCTACCGCCAGGCCTTCGAGCGCGTGGGCCTCGACTGGGACCGCACCCGCGCGCTCGCACGCCGCTTCATGCCGATGATCGAGGCCTTCGACGCCGGCATGCTGCGCGAGATCGAAGGCGTGGCCGAGGGCGCGGGCGTGCCGGCCGAGGACATCGTGGCGCTCAATGCGCGCAGCGAGATGCTCTATGCCTTCGAACAGCTCGAAGCCAGCGAACCGCCCGACGGCTGCACCGGCGTGGTGGTCATGCCTTCCGCCGCACGCGACGGCAAGCTGATCCACGCCCAGAACTGGGACTGGCGCGTCGAAAGCCTGGAGCTTGGCGTGGTGCTGCGCATCCAGCCCGCCAAGGGCCCCGCCATGCTGACCTTCGCCGAGGCCGGCACGCTCGCACGCGCCGGGCTCAACAGCGCCGGCATCGCGGTCACGGGCAACTTCATCAAGGCCGACGGCGACGGCAGGCAGCAAGGCGTGCCGCTCGCGCTGATCCGCCGCGGCATCCTGCAGTCGGAGCTGTACGCCAACGCGCTGGGCGTGGTGTGCCGCAGCGCGCGCTCGATCTCCAACAACATGATCCTCACGCACGCCGAGGGCGAGGCCGTGAGCCTCGAGACCTGTCCCGAGCAGGTGTTCTGGCAGCAGCCCGAGGCCGGCATCCTGGTGCATGCCAACCACTTCAAGACACCGGCCGCATTGGCGCGCGTGGTGGACCGCAGCCTCGAAACCACGCCCGACTCGCTCTACCGCGACCGCCGCGTGACCGAGGCCCTGCACCAGCAATACAAGCGCGCAGGCAATCTCACCGAACAGAACGTGCTCGACGCACTGCAGGACCGCTTCGGCGCACCCCGCGCCGTGTGCCGCAGCCCGAGCGCGGGCCCCGGCGGCGCCTCGTCGGCCACGGTGGCGACCATCGTGATGGACCCGGCGGCACGAAAGATGCGCATCGCGCCGGCGCCCTTCAAGGCCCACCGCTTCACCGAATATTCCCTTTGACCTGCCCCGCCCAGCCCACGCCAGGAGTGTTGCCATGAACGTGCCCGTGCCCGTGCCCCCATCCCGCCCTCCCTCTGCATATTGGCGTTTGCGCTGGCCGATGCGCACCGCTGCGCTGGCCCTGGGTCTTGCCGCCGGTGGCGCTTTCGCCCAGACCGGCGCGGGCCAGACCCTGCGCATCCAGATCAACTCCGACATCCGCTCCACCGACCCCGGTGGCAACCGCGACGACAACACCGACAACGTGCTCATCCACGTGGGCGAAGGCCTGGTCGCGCTGCGCGAAGACACCTCCGTCGGCCCCATGCTGGCCAGCAAGGTCGACACCTCCGCCGACGGCCTGACCTACACCTTCACGCTGCGCGACGGCGTGAAGTTCCAGAACGGCGCCGCGCTCACCGCCGACGACGTGGTGTGGAGCTGGCAGCGCTACCTGCGCCCCACCGGCGGCTGGCGCTGCCTGCCCGAGTTCGACGGCAAGGGCATGACCAAGCTGCTTTCCGTGGAAGCACCCAACCCGAAGACCGTGGTCTTCAAGCTCGAACGCGCGAGCAGCCTGTTCCTCACGATGATGGCCCGCCCCGATTGCGGCGGCGCCGCCATCCTGCACCGCAGCTCGGTCGGCCCCGACGGCCAGTGGAAGGAGCCGGTCGGCACCGGCCCCTACAAGATCAAGGACTGGAAGCGCGGCCAGTACGTCGAGCTGACGCGCTTCGACGGCTACAGCTCGCGCACCGAGCCGCGCGACGGCCTCACCGGCGGCAAGAAGGCCGAGATCGAAAACCTGCGCTTCGTCGTCATTCCCGATTCGGCCGCCGCCAAGGCCGCGCTCTACAGCGGCGGCCTCGACGCCTTCATCAGCCCCAGCCCGGCGGACGTGGTCGAGATGCGCGGCCGCAGCGACGTCCTGGTCGACACCACGCCGGTGATGACCATGGTCGCGCTGCTGCTGCAGACCGGCGACCCGGTGCTGAAGGACGTGCGCATCCGCCGCGCGCTGGCGCTGGCGCTCGACACGCCCGAGATCGCGAAGTCGGTGACCGAAGGCCTTTCGGCCGTCAACAACTCGGCCGTGCCCTCCTCCAGCCCCTACTACGACGCCGTGCAGGCCGGCGGCTTCAAGCGCGATCTCACCGCCGCGAAAAAGCTGCTCGCCGAGGCCGGCTACCGCGGCCAGCCGATCCGCATGATCGCCAACAAGCGCTACGAGGCGCTGTACTCGGCGGCCGTGCTGGTACAGGCCATGGCCTCCGAAGCCGGCATCAACATCGAGCTCGAGGTGCTCGACTGGGCCACGCAGCTCGACCGCTACACCAAGGGCCAGTACCAGAGCATGACCTTCATCTACTCGGCACGCATCGACCCCTCGCTCAACTACGAGATGGTGTCCGGCGACAAGGCCACGCAGCCGCGCAAGGTCTGGGACAGCGCCTATGCGCAGACCCGGCTCGCCGAGTCGATGGTCTCGCGCGACAAGGCGCGGCGCCAGGTGCTGTTCGACGAGATGCACAGGCAAATGCTGCAGGACGTGCCGATGATCGTGCTGTTCAACGCCAGCGACGCCACCGCCATGCGCAAGAGCGTGACCGGCTTCAAGGGCTGGGCCCCGGCCAAGCCGAGGTTCTGGAACGTGCGGCTCGACGCCCGCTCCTGAACGAGGCACCACCGCCATGCCCGCCTACCTCCTGCGCCGGATCGCGATGACGATCCCGACGCTGCTGCTGGTGTCGATCGCGGTCTTCGCGCTCATGCGGCTGATTCCGGGCGACCCGGTCCAGCTCATGCTCGGCGAAGGCGCCGACCCCGCGCAGCTCGATCTCATGCGCCGCCAGATGGGACTCGACCAGCCCCTGGTTGCCCAGTACCTCGTGTGGCTGCGCCACGCGCTGGCCGGCGACCTCGGCGTGTCCACCACCAACGGGCTGGCGGTGCTGCCGCTGATCTGGGAACGCTTCCACGTCAGCGCCGTCATCGTGCTGACCGCGGTGGCGCTCGCCGCGCTGATCGCCGTGCCCGCCGGCCTCGTCGCCGCCTGGCGCAAGGACCGCCCCGCCGACCTCGCCATCATCGGCGCCGCGACGCTGATGCTTTCGGTGCCGAGCTTCTGGCTCGGCCTGCTGCTGCTGATGTTCTTCGGCCAGTTCCTGGGCTGGCTGCCGGTGGTGGGCTACGTGCCCATGTCGGAGAACTTCCCGCAGGGCGTGCTCTACGTGATCCTGCCGATCGTCACGCTGGTGCTGGTCGAGACCGGCGTGCTCACGCGCATGTCGCGCGCCAGCACCATCGAGATCCTGCGGCTCGAATACGTGACGCATGCGCGCGCCAAGGGCGTGCCCGAGGCGCAGGTGCTGCGGCGCCATGTGCTGCCCAACGCCTTCAACCCCACGCTCACCATGATCGGGCTGATCCTCGGCCACCTGCTGAGCGGCATCGCGGTGCTCGAGACCGTGTTCACGCTGCCCGGCCTGGGCCGCCTGATGATCGATTCGATCTTCGCGCGCGACTATCCGGTGCTGCAGGGCTGCCTGCTCTTCACGGCGTGCATCTACGTCGTCATCAACCTGATCGTGGACATGTGCTATCCCCTCTTCGACCCGCGGGTCTCGGTGCAGTGAAGAAACTCAAGACCCATACCCTCATCGGCGGCACGCTCATCGCAGTGCTGCTGGTCCTGGCGGTGGTGGCAGCCCTGTGGACGCCCTACAACCCGCTGGGCATCGACCTGCGCAGCAAGCTGCAGCCGCCCTCGATGGCGCACTGGCTCGGCACCGACGAGTTCGGCCGCGACGTGGCGAGCCGCGCCATGCGCGCTGCCTCCACCAGCTGCCTGGTCGCGCTGCTGACCGTGACGCTCGCCACCGCCATCGGCCTCGTGGTCGGCGTGGTCGCGGGCTTCGTGCGCGGCTGGACCGACCGCGTGCTGATGGCGCTCAACGACACGCTGCTGGCCTTTCCGGGCCTGCTGCTGGCGCTGGGCGTGATGGTGATCGTCGGCGCCAACAAGTGGGGCATCGTGCTGGCGCTGAGCATGGCCTATGCACCCTCGGTGGTGCGGGTGGTGCGCGGCACCGTGCTGTCGCTGCGTGAGCGCGAGTACGTCGAGGCCTCGCGCATGATCGGCAACGGCGAGATCTACACGATGTGGCGCCACATCCTGCCCAACTGCGTCGCGCCCGTTGCCGTGCTGGCGACCAGCATGTTCGGCTGGGTGCTGCTGTCGGAAAGCGCCCTGAGCTTCCTCGGCCTCGGCGTGCCGCCGCCCGCGCCCACCTGGGGCAACATGCTGTCGAGTGCGCGGCCCTACATGGCATCGGCCGTGTGGCTGTGCGTGGTGCCGGGCCTGTGCATCGCACTGACGCTGCTGGGCATCAACCTGCTGGGCGAATCGCTGCGCGACCGGCTCGATCCACGGACGGAGAAGTCATGAGCGCCCCACACCCCATTCCACAGCCCCCACGGCCCGTTCTCTCGGTCCGGCAACTGAAGATCGAACTGCAAGGCCACGCCCAGACGCTGGTGCACGACCTCTCCTTCGACGTGCACCCCGGCGAATTCCTCGCGGTGGTCGGCGAATCGGGCAGCGGCAAGACCATGGCCGCGCGCGCCATCCTGCAGCTGCTGCCGCCCGGCATCGCGCAGACCGGCGGTCGCATCGTGTTCGAAGGCGACGACCTGAGCACGCGCGACGCGAAGGCGATGCGCCCGATACGCGGCCCCGGCATCGGCATGGTGTTCCAGGAGCCGATGGTCTCGCTCAACCCGGTGCACCGCATCGGCGAGCAGATGGCCGAGGGCCTGCGCATGCACACGAAGCTGTCGGCCGGCGAGATCCGCACGCGCTGCCTCGACATGCTGCGCCGCGTGCAGATCGCCGACCCCGAGCGCTGCATCGGCGCCTACCCGCACGAGTTCTCGGGCGGCATGCGCCAGCGCATCATGCTGGCCAGCGTGATGCTGCTCGCGCCGCGCCTGCTGATCGCCGACGAACCGACCACCGCGCTCGACACGCTGAGCCAGCGCGAAGTGCTCGACCTGATGGTCGGCCTCGCGAAAGACCAGGGCACCGCCGTGCTGCTGATCACCCACAACCTCGGCCTCGTGGGGCGCTATGCGCAGCGCGCCATCGTGCTGGAGAAGGGCCGGCTGGTGGAGACCGGCGATGTGCCCGGCATCCTCATCGCGCCGGAACAGCCCTACACCCGCAGGCTGGTCGATGCGCTGCCGCGCCGGCAGGCCGCCAGGGCGGAAACGACCGCCTCGCAACAACCGCTGGTGCAGGTGCGAGGCCTGTGCGTGAGCTACCCCGGTGCGCGCGCCGGCCTCTTCAAGCGCCACCCGACGCAACGCGTGATCGACACGCTCGACCTCGACATCCACCCGGGCGAGATGGTCGCGCTGGTGGGCGGCAGCGGCTCCGGCAAGACCACGCTGGGCCGCGCGATCCTGCGGCTCGCGCCTTCGCAGGGCGGGCAGATCCTGTTCCGCGGCGAAGACGTGCGCACGGCCGGCCGCGCCGCGCTGCACCGCTTCCGGCTGGCCTGCCAGCTGGTGTTCCAGGACCCGTTCTCATCGCTCGATCCGCGCATGCGGGTGCAGGACATCGTGGCCGAGCCCTTGCGCCACCTGCCCTCGCTCGATGCGCCGGCGGGCGCCCGCCGCGTCGAGGAGACGCTCGACGAGGTGGGCCTCGACGGCCTCGGCGCCCGCTACCCGCACGAACTCTCGGGCGGCCAGCGCCAGCGCGTGGCGATTGCCCGCGCCCTGGTGCGCCGCCCCGCCTTCGTGGTGGCCGACGAGCCCGTGTCCGCGCTCGACATGACGATCCAGGCGCAGGTGCTGCGCCTGTTCCAGAGCCTGCAGGCGCACCACGGCTTCGCCTGCCTCTTCATCAGCCATGACCTCGCGGCCGTCGAGCAGATCGCCGACCGCGTGATCGTGATGGAACGCGGCCGCATCGTGGAGCAAGGCGCGCGCGACGCGGTGTTCGACGCACCGCGCCATGCCTACACGCAGGCCCTGCTCGCGGCGACGCCGCGGCCGCTGGCCTCGCTCGCGCCGCCGGCCCCGGAGCCCCTTAAGGAGAAAGCTCTCGCGTGACCGCGGCGGCACAATCGTCCGCGTGCGCCTCTTCAAACACAGCCTGCCCGCCAGCCTCGCGCTGGCACTCGCCCTCGCCGCGCCCGTTGTGCGCGCGGCAGACCCCGTGCTGCTCGTCACCTCGCCGGCCGCCCTGCAGGCCGCCGAGAAATCCGGCGCCGGCTTCGCCCACTGGATCGGCGAGGCACCGACCTCGGCCGGCGGCATCGCGACCAACCAGGCGCTGATGCGCTCGCCGGCGTGGCAATCCATCGCCACGCCGCTCGGCGACAGCATCGCGCGCATCCAGCGCAGCGACCGGCAGGCCGGCGTCGGCATTTCGCGCTATCCGCACCGGCTGTTCGATGCGCGCTGGCTGGCGAGCCCCGATGCCTTCTTCGAGTTGGTGGGCGTCGCCAACCGCATGGACCGCCGGCCCTTCCAGAGCGGCGCCTGCGGCGAGACGCGGCTGGTGTACCGGCTCGCCTACCGCACCGCCGCAATGCAGTCGCGCCTGCCGATGACCGTCAACGTGGAACTGCGCGGCGATGCGCCCGACGCCGACGGCAGTTGCGCGAGCACCGCACGGCGCTGGCAGCCGCCGCAGCCCTCGATGCCGGACGAGGCGCTCGGCCGCTGGCTGGTGTCGGCCGACGGTCCGCTGGCGCCGCAGCGCCTGGTGCCCGCACGCATCGCGCAGATCACCACCAACCTGCAGAGCGTGCGCTGGCCCTCGGCCGTGCGGCCCGATCTCGGCGGCCATGCCGAGTACATGCTGCGCGCCTTCCGCTGGAATGCCGGCACGCGGCGCTTCGACGTGGCCCCGCTCGAGAACACCCCCGATGTCGCGCGGCTCAAGGCCAGCACCCCGCTGCGCAAGGAACTGCAGCAGTGGCTGCAGCAGCCCGCCAACCTGCGCGCGCTGGACGAGGCCACCCTGCAACTGCCCGAGAAGTTCCTGGCCACCGAGGCCATCTCGGTGGCGCCGCGCGGTCTTGCGCGGCTGGCGAACCGGCCGTTCGCGCAGATCTTCCCGACCGGCGAATGGCAGGCGGTGCCCGGCAGCCGCACGCTGCAGTCGCCGCAGGCGGTGCTGCGCCGCCTCGACGACCTCAGCTGCATGGGCTGCCACCAGAGCCGCGCGGTCGCGGGCTTTCACCTGCTCGGCGTCGACCGCCGCGGCGCATCGCGCACCTTCACGGCGGGCAATGCGCTGGCGCTGGCGCACTCGCCGCACCTGCAGGACGAACTGGCGCGGCGCGGCCGCTACGTGCACGCCGCGCTGTCCACGCCGCGGCCCGATCCGTTCCGGCCGCTGGCCGAACCGGACGGCGGCACGGACGCCGCGCCGGAGAAAGCCACGGTCGGTGCGAGCTGCGAGCCCACCCGTATCACGCAGTCGGCCAACCCATGGCTGGACCGCGCCGAAAAACTGCCGCGCGTCGCCTGCGAAGGCGTGCTCTCAGTGTGCGAGAAAACCTCGGTCGGCTTTCCCGGCGGCATGTGCTCGGGCCCGTGCGATCCGCTCGACAAGAACGGCACCTGCGGCGGCATTGCCATCCTCAGCGACTTCAACCAGTGCCTGGCCGCGAACAAGCCTTTCGGCGAATGCCTGGGCAAGCACACGCGGCCCGGCAACCTGCGCAGCTGCTCGGCGCAGCAGCCCTGCCGCGACGACTTCATCTGCGCGCAGGCCGAGGGCCAGCCCGAAGGGCGCGGCGCCTGCATTCCGCCCTACTTCCTGTTCCAGATGCGGGTGGACGGGCACTCCTGACGGTCATTCGGGGTAACCCGGGCACATCTACTGCGGCAACTCCCCTGCTGGGCGCTCCAGCCACTTCATCGACAACTTGTCCAGCTCGCCCTTCTTCTTCGCCTCGTCAATGATGCCGTTCACCATCAGCCGCAGCGAGTCTTCGCCCTTGGCCACTCCGATGTAGTTCGGACTCTCTTTCAACAGCAGCTTGTAGGCAGTGCCAAGCGCCGGATTGCTGGTCATGATGTTGTTCGCGACGGACGCTCCCGTGGCGATCAATTGCACCTGTCCGGAAACGAAGGCGGCGACGGTTCTGGTGTTGTCGTCGAAGCGCCTGATGTCGGCACCCGCTGGCGCAACCTTGTTGAGCTCCTGATCCTCGACCGAACCGCGTGTGACGGCGATCGACTTCCCCGACAAGTCGGTGAAGCTCTTGATGTTCAGGTTTTTTGCACCAAAGATGGCTTGATAGAAAGGCGAATACGCGGCGGTAAAGTCGATTTGTTTCTCGCGGTCCGGATTCTTGCCCAAGGTGGCAATGACCAATGCAGCTTTTTTCTTCTGCAAGTACGGAATGCGATTGGCGCTGGTCACGGGTATCAGGTCGACCTCCACGCCAAGCTTGGTCGCGATGTAGGTGGCCATGTCTATGTCCAGTCCCTGCATCTTGAAGTCCCGGCCCATGGATCCATAGGGCGGAAAGTCGGGAGGAACCGCGATCACGATCTTCTTGTTCTTCAGAATGGTGTCCAACGCACTTTGCGCATGCACTGCGCCGGTTGCCATGAGACTGCCGAGCGCCAGGGCCAGGACAATTTGCAGTTTGCGGAATTTCATGATGCTTGAATGGTGAGGAGTGGTTGTGATTTGTTCTCAAGCGCACGGCCAGTTGCCAAGAGCCCTACTGACATTGAGCCGCATGAATCGTGCCATGGTATACAAGACTCATGTACCTCTGCCGAAAACAAATGTGGTGCGCAAGGTGCCAGCCGCCCCCCGATTCGGGGATGAATGCCCCACATTGGGGAGACTAAAAATATCGCTTGCCATTAGATCGCATGCGATCTAATATCCGGCCCATGCCTTCCAAGCGCCTTCCCGCCAAGCCCGTCAACGCCCCGCAGGGCGACTCGCTGGCGCTGGACGAGCAGCTCTGCTTCGCGCTCTATTCGACGATGCTGAGCCTCAACAAGGTCTACCGCGGCCTCCTGCACGACCTGGACCTGACCTATCTGCAGTACCTCGTCATGCTCGTGCTGTGGGAGAAAGACGGCATCAACATCTCCGAGATCTGCACGCGGCTGGCGCTCGAAACCACCACCCTCACCCCGCTGCTGAAGCGGCTCGAGGCACGGGGCCTGATCCAGCGCGTACGGTCGGCATCGGACGAGCGCCAGGTCATCGTGTCCCTCACCGCCGAAGGCCGGGCGCTTCGCGGCAAGGCCAAGGCCCTTCCGTCATGCGTCGCGCAGGCGATGGAACTGGCGCCCAAGGAAATCGGCGTCCTGCGGGCCCAGTTGCTGGCGCTGCGTTCGAACCTCGACAGGAACGCGTGATGCATCGCTGCATCCGTCTTCCTGTTTTTTCAAGCCATTTATATCGTATGCGATATTAATACAAGCGATAGTTTTACTCCGCCTCACCCACGTCAACAAAGGAACGCACCATGTCCGCCAACAGCAAGAACTTGACAGCCACCCCGACCCGCCGCAGCCTGCTGCTCGGAAGCGCATCCGTCGCAGCCGGATCCCTCGGGGCAACCGGCTTCTCCAAGGTGGCATCCGCCGCTTCCACCGCTGCGCCGAACCACGGCGCGATCCACGCTTCTTCAAAAGGAAAGCAAACCATGAGCAACACCATCGTCACCAAGGACGGCACCCAGCTTTACTTCAAGGACTGGGGTTCCGGCCAGCCCGTCGTGTTCAGCCACGGCTGGCCGCTCAACTCCGACAGCTGGGAATCGCAGATGCTGTTCCTGGCATCGCAGGGCTATCGCACCGTGGCGCACGACCGCCGCGGCCATGGCCGCTCGAGCCAGCCCTGGAACGGCAACGACATGGACACCTATGCAGACGATCTCGCCACCGTCATCGAGACGCTGGACCTGAAGAACGTCGTGCTGGTCGGATTCTCGACCGGCGGCGGCGAAGTGGCGCGCTACATCGGCCGCCACGGCACCCAGCGCGTGGCCAAGGCTGCACTGATCTCGGCCGTGCCGCCGCAGATGCTGAAGACGACCGCCAACCCCGGTGGCCTGCCGATCGAGGTGTTCGACGGCCTGCGCGCAGCGCAGCTCGCCAACCGCTCGCAGTTCTACAAGGACGTGCCCTCGGGTCCCTTCTTCGGCTTCAACCGGCCGGGCGCCAAGGTCTCGCAGGGACTGATCGACTCGTGGTGGGCGCAGGGCATGATGGGCGGCCACAAGAACACGTATGACTCGATCAAGGCCTTCTCGGAAACCGACTTCACCGAAGACCTGAAGAAGTTCGACGTGCCGACGCTGATCGTCCACGGCGACGACGACCAGATCGTGCCGATCGGCGCCGCGGGCCTGGCCTCGGCCAAGCTGGTGAAGAACAACAAGCTCATCGTCTACCCCGGCGCACCGCACGGCCTGACCGACACGCACAAGGACAAGTTCAACGCCGACCTGCTGGCGTTCATCAAGTCCTGAGCGAGTCGCCGGACAGCAGCGCTGTGTAGCGCCTGCCCCTTCCCTTGCCCCCTCTCCCTCTGGGAGAGGGTTGGGGTGAGGGCATCGGCCTTCACTCAAGCGCCGCGCCTTATCGACGGCACAGTGCCCTCACCCTAGCCCTCTCCCAGAGGGAGAGGGGACAAC
>NZ_JBFUHN010000082.1:0-27591 GCF_056402375.1 Variovorax sp. P4_B10
GTCGTCGCGGCCGCTCCCGTTCCCGCGCCTTCCACCTCTGAAGGTGCGGTCACCAAGCCGGTGACGCCGCCTTCGGTCGTGGCACCCGTACCCGCGAGCGGCGCAAGCGCTGCAGCCAAGCCGGCGCCTGTCACGGCGTCCCCGGCAGGCCCGGGCAGCGGAAGCTCGGGTGACGAAGACCTCGGCTGGATCTGGCCCGCGAGCGGTTCGCTGATCGCCGGCTTCGACGAAGCCAAGAACAAGGGCTACGACATCAGCGGCAAGGCGGGCGATCCCGTGCTGGCTGCTGCCGACGGGCGTGTGGTCTATGCCGGCGCGGGTCTGCGCGGCTACGGCAACCTGATCATCCTGAAGCACAACAACACCTACCTCACGGCGTACGCTCACAACCAGACGCTGCTCGTGAAGGAAGACCAGTCGGTTCAGAAGGGCCAGAAGATTGCCGAAATGGGCAACAGCGATGCGGATCGCGTGAAGCTGCATTTCGAAATCCGCCGCCAGGGCAAGCCCGTCGACCCGTCACGCTACCTGCCCGGCCGGTGATGCCATGGCTGCCTCCCGCCCCCATCGCACGCTGCCCGTGCGTGGGCTGGCGGGTCGGAGCAGCCGGTCTTGCGACGACAACAAGGAAGCTTCGGCCGAGGAAGCGCTTCCACTCGATCCGCTAGCGATCAACACAGCGTTGCCCCAGGGCACGATGGCCGAGCTGATCGGCGGCGAAGGCGCAGATGCGCTGACCATCTACCTGCGCCAGGTCCGGCGCACCGAGCTTTTCACGCCCGACGAGGAATTCCAGACCGCGTGCGCCGCGCGGTCCGGCGATTTCGCGGCACGCCAATCGATGATCGAGCACAACCTCAGGCTCGTGGTCAACATTGCCAAGGGCTACCTGGGCCGCGGCGTGCCGCTGTCGGACCTCATCGAAGAGGGCAATCTCGGGCTGATGCATGCCATCACCAAGTTCGAGCCCGAGCGCGGCTTTCGTTTCTCCACCTACGCGACCTGGTGGATTCGCCAGTCGGTCGAGCGCGCAGTCATGACCCAGGCCCGTGCGATCCGCCTGCCGGTGCACGTGGTGCGGGAACTGCAGCAGGTGCTGCGGGCCCGCCGCGCACTCGAAGGCGATGCGGAGTTTGTTGCGCACCGGCCCGACGGCGTGCGCGTGGAAGACATCGCCGCGCTGCTCGGCCGCGACGTGCAGGCAGTGGCCGACTTGCTGGCCCTTTCCGAGGCGCCGCGTTCGCTCGATGCGGGCGATGGGCGCGGGGACGAGGGCTTCACGCTGGCCGACACCGTGGCGTCCGACGACGAGCAGGGCAATCCGAGCGGCGTGACCCAGACACACGAGGTGGAGCGCCTGCTCGACCAATGGGTCCACGCCCTCGACGCACGCGAGCGCGAGGTGCTGGAGGGGCGCTACGGCCTGCACGACCGCGAGCCCGAAACCCTCGAGGTGCTGAGCGTGCGGCTGGGCCTCACGCGGGAGCGGGTCAGGCAGATCCAGAACGAAGCGCTGGCCAAGATGCGGCGCCAGCTGGCGCGCTCCGGCATCGGGCGGGACGCGCTGTTCTAGCGGCGCGAAAGGAGGGGGCCGCCGCACTGAGACAATCGGGGGATGACGGAATCCATCGAAGAAAAGAAAGCCCCCACGAATCCCGGCGACGAATGGCTGCAGGTCGAGTCGCTAGACCTCGATGCGCAAGGCGTTGCCCACAAGGCCGACGGCATGGTCGTGTTCATCGAAGGCGCATTGCCTTTCGAGGAAGTGCAGTTCAACGTCCATCGCCGCAAGAACAACTGGGAGCAGGGCACGGTCACCGCCATCCGGCGCGAATCGTCGCAGCGGGTGCGCCCGGGCTGCCCGCATTTCGGCTTGCACACCGGCGCCTGCGGCGGCTGCAAGATGCAGCACCTGGATGCGGCGGCCCAGGTCGCCGTGAAGCAGCGCGCGCTGGAAGACAACCTCTGGCACCTGGGCAAGGTTCGCCCGGAGAACCTGCTGCGGCCCCTCGAAGGACCCGCATGGCACTACCGCTACCGCGCGCGGCTGTCGGTGCGCCATGTGGTCAAGAAGGGCACGGTGCTGATCGGCTTTCACGAACGCAAGAGCCGCTACCTGGCCGACATGCAGGTGTGCCCGGTGTTGCCGAAGCAGGTCAGCGAGATGCTGATGCCGCTGCGTTCATTGATCGGCTCGCTCGATGCGCGCGAGACCTGCCCGCAGATCGAGCTCGCCTGCGGCGACGCGCCGGGTTCTACGGCGCTTGGCACGATTGCCTTGGTGTTGCGGCACCTGGAGCCTTTGTCCCGCGGTGACATCGACCGGCTGAAGGCGTTTGCTGCGCAGAACGAAGGTGTCCAGTGGTGGCTGCAAGCCAAGGGGCCGGAGACGGTGAAGCTGCTGGAAGAGGGCGGCATGCCGCTCGCCTACCGCTTGCCCGAGTTCGGCGTCACGATGCCGTTCAAGCCCACCGATTTCACGCAGGTCAATCCGCACATCAATCGCGCGCTGGTGGGCAAGGCGCTGCGCCTTCTCGACGTGCAATCCGACGAGCGCGTCATCGACTGGTTCTGCGGCCTCGGCAATTTCACCTTGCCGCTGGCAAGCCGGGCGCGCGAGGTGCTGGGCATCGAAGGCAGCGACACGCTGGTGGCGCGCGCGACGGACAACTTCGAGAAGAACCAGCCCGCAACGAGTGCACGACGGGCGCTTTCAGCGACCCGCTTCGTGGCCCGCAATCTGTTCGAGATGACGCCGGCCATGCTGGTGGCCGATGGCAGCGCCGAGAAGTGGCTGGTCGATCCGCCGCGCGAGGGTGCATTCGCACTCGCCAAGGCGATGGCCGACCTGCATCAGCAGCCCGATCTTCGCACCGGCGGCTGGACGCCGCCGAAGCGCATCGTGTACGTGAGCTGCAATCCGTCGACGCTTGCGCGCGATGCCGGCTTGCTGGTGCATCAGGCGGGATACCGGTGCAGCTTCGCGGGGGTGGTCAACATGTTCCCTCACACGGCACACGTCGAATCGATCGCCGTCTTCGACCTGGAATGAAAAAGGGCCCCGACGGGCCCTTTGTTCCTGTGCGAGATTCGCTGCTCAGTCGCGTTCGCCGCCGAAGATGCCCAGGAGCGCCAGCAGGCTCTGGAATACATTGAACAGATCGAGGTACAGGGCCAGGGTGGCGGTGATGTAGTTGGTTTCGCCGCCGTCCATGATCTGCTTCAGGTCATAGAGCATGTAGGCCGAGAAGATGCCGATGGCCGCCACCGAGATGACCAGCATGCCCGTGGTCGAGCCGACGAACACGTTGATGATCGCGCCGAACATCAGCACCATCGCGCCGACGAACAGGAACTTGCCCATGCCCGACAGGTCGCGCTTGATGACGGTGGCCAGCGAGGCCATCACGAAAAACACGCCGGCGGTGCCGCCGAAGGCCGTCATGACGAGTTCGGAGCCGTTCTTGAAGCCGAGCACCATCGCGATCAGGCGCGACAGCATCAGGCCCATGAAGAAGGTGAAGGCCAGCAGCACCGGCACGCCGGCGGCGGAGTTCTTGGTCTTCTCGATGGCAAACATGAAACCGAATGCGCCGCCGAGGAAGACGATCAGGCCGAGCCCGCCGGTGAGCGAGCGCGTGAGGCCGGTGCTGACGCCGATCCAGGCGCCCAGCACCGTGGGCAGCAGGCTCAGTGCAAGCAGCCAGTAGGTGTTGCGCAGCACGCGTTGGCGCTCAGCCTGCGGCAGCGCCTGGCCGTAGCCGGTGGAAGTGTCGAGGGTGGTGACGCGGTCGTTCATGGCCGAAGCTCCTGTGGTTGCTGCAATGATGCAGTTGGGCGCATTCTAGGGGTCTGCAAGAGCAGGGTCTCGGAAAGACCGTATGCAGGTTGTTCTTAAGCGCCCCGAGGGCGAGGGGCTGGATGACCGTTATGCTGTCGGGCTTTTACGCAACCAGAACCCGACATGAAGACCAAATCCTTCCTCGAACTCGCCGACGTCAAGGCCATCGCTGCAGCGGCCGAAGCCGAGGCTCTCAAGAACAACTGGGCCGTCACCATTGCGATCTCCGACGATGCCGGCAACCTGCTCTGGCTGCAACGCCTCGACGGCGCCGCGGCGCTGTCCTCCCACATCGCCCCTGCCAAGGCGCATACGGCCGCCATGGGCCGGCGCGAGAGCAAGGTCTATGAAGACATCATCAACGGCGGCCGCACGGCGTTTCTGACGGCTCCGGCGGTTCAAGGCCTGCTCGAAGGCGGCGTGCCGATCGTGAAGGACGGCCAGGTGATCGGCGCCGTCGGCGTGAGCGGCGTGAAGTCGAACGAAGACGCCCAGATTGCCAAGGCGGGCATTGCCGCAATCGGCCTCTGAACTTCTCTTCGCACAAAGCAAAACGCCGACTTCAAGGTCGGCGTTTTCTTTTGGGCGTTCAGCGTGAAAAAAAGCTTGGCTAGTCGGCGAACCGTTGGCTAGCAAAAAACGACCCTTCGGAGATGAATCTCCTTGAGTCGCCCCACGATGAAACTTGCGCGAAGGGCGGGCTGAACGACTTACTTGGTCAGGATCAGCTTGCCTAGTTTGGTGGCTTGAAGCCGATAGAGCGAACCGTTGTGCATGATGCCCACGGTCTTGCTTCCCTTGAGAAGCTCCGTGCTTTCGACCATCGGCACCGGTCGCGATGCCTGGATGGACGCATGACCGCCACCCGATTGGTCGAGCGAAGGATGGTTCAGAACAGAAAAGGCGTTCGGTGTGGCTGGCATCTGGAGTTCCGTTATCGAAGCGATGAGTGAATGATAATGATTCTCAATAATAAGTCAATCGCGAAGATTGATTTTTTTCACAGGCTTCGAGTTCGAATCACTTCGGATCGGGTTCGGTGATGAAACCGATCTTGCGCACGCCGGCTTCCCGCGCCTCCGACATGGCCTTGGCCACGCGCTCGTAGCGCACGGCCTTGTCGCCGCGGATGTGCAACTCGGGCTGCGGCTCCTTGGCGGCTTCGGCGGCAAGGCGGTTGGGCAGTTCGCCGTCGTCGATCTTCTGTTCGTTCCAGTAGTAGCTGCCGTCGGCCGTGACGCTGAACAGGATGTTCTGCGGCTTGGGCTGTTCGGGCTCGCTGCTTGCGCGGGGGAGGTCGATGTTGACTGCGTGTTTCATCACCGGCACGGTGATGATGAAGATGATCAGGAGCACCAGCATGACGTCGACCAGCGGCGTCATGTTGATCTCGTTCATCACCTCATCGGGTTCGTCTTGCGTTCCGAAAGCCATGATGCTCAGCCCTTCTTGAGCGGAACCACGACGGCATCGCCGCTACCGCTTTGCACGCGGGCACCGGTGACGAAGTAGGCATGCAGGTCGTGGGCGAAGCTGTTGAGCTTGGTCAGCACGAACTTGTTACCGCGAACCAGCGCGTTGTAGCCGAGCACCGCGGGAATGGCCACGGCCAGGCCCAGCGCCGTCATGATCAGCGCCTCGCCGATCGGGCCTGCCACCTTGTCGATGGTGGCCTGGCCAGCCGAACTGATGCTCATGAGTGCGTGGTAGATGCCCCAGACCGTGCCGAACAGGCCGATGAAGGGCGCCGTCGAACCCACGGAGGCCAGGATGGCGAGACCGGTTTGAAGGCGTGCAGTGAAGGCGTCGATGCCGTTGCGCAGCGCGCGCGTGATCCAGTCGCTCACGTCGAGCGCGTCGTGCAGATGGGCCTTGGTGTTGCGGTGGTGCGCCGCGGCTTCACGGCCTTCGAGCGCCAGTGCGCGGAAGGGGTTGCTGTCGTCCTTGCCGAGCTTGTTCAGCGCGGTGGCGAAATCTTCGCTGTGCCAGAAGTCCTGCGAGTTCCTTGCAAGGCGCTTGTACCTGACGACGTCGAGCGCCTTGACGATGATCACGATCCACGACGCAAGCGACATGCCGATCAACAGCACCGCGACGGCCTTGGTGACGAAGTCGCCCTGATTCCAGACGTTCATCAAGCCGAATTGGGAGTCCATAAAGTGCCTTGTTACTTGGGTTGGTCAAAAATAATGGGGGCCGGCAGCATGAAAAGCGTGTCTTCGCCCGCGTCGGGGTGCTGCAAGACGGTCAGCGAAGACATCAGGACGGCGTCGCGGGCGGCCTTGTCCAGCCGGTCGTAACCGCTGGACTTCTGTATCTCGGCGCGTCTCACGGTGCCATTGCGATTGAAGTAGACCGCGATGGTCACTGTGCCGTATTCGCCAAGCCGGTCGCTCAAGGCTGGGCGCTTTGGGGTTGGTTTACGCAGCCATTGCGCTTGCGCGGCCGTGACCTCCACGACCTTGGGGCTGGCCGGTGGCGCGGGCGGGGGCGAAGGCGGCGCGGGAGGAGCGGGCTCGGGTGCAGGCGGAGCCGGCGGTGGCGGCGGTTCCGTGGTTCCTACCGGGGCCGAAGGCGCGGGCGTCGGCTTGGGCTCGCGAATGGCTTGCGGCCGCGGAGGCGGCGGCGACTTGGTCACTTTCGGCGGAGGCGGCGGAGGAGGGGGAGGCGGCTCCACCTTGGGCTTCGGCGCTTCGACGAACTGGCTCAGTATCTCGACCGGAATAACCACTTCGGCGGCCCGGCGCAGCAATCCGCTTTGCAGCGCCCAGAGCGCGGCCGCATGAAACAGGATGACGCCGCCCGCAATGACGACATTGCGCGAGAGGCCAAGAACCGAGGGAGGGGGGGCAAAGCGGTCAGACACGATCAACCATTCGAATGCGGGCACCCCAAAAGGTGCCCCGATTGCAGCAAAACCGCTACGGCGACGTTATTTGCGAAAAATCCACCAGACCGAGCCTGCGACGAGGATCAGGCTGCCGCCGATTGCCGAGACGAGTTCCATGCCTTGCTTTCCGTGATGGAGGTGGCAAGCTGGATCGCTCTCGGGCCCGATTCGCGATTCAACGCGGCGACCGGGTGAGAGGCGCTGCATTGCGCGACGATATCGCGCGCACAACCTTCACATTGACCACACTGGGTGGCCACGCCAAGCTCGAATTGGACTTCGTCGAACGTCATGCCGGCTCGCACATGGCGTGCGATTTCTCGGTCGGAGACTCGGCGGCAGACGCAAACGATCATGGCTGTGAAAGCGGCAGTTGGCTGGCTGTTGGGTGTGCCTGATTATAAATAAGAATCCATCGCATTTGCAATAACTATGGTGTTACCGGCTTTTGCGAGGGGCTGGGCCGTCCGTCGTTAGACCTCCGACCAGAGCCGCAGGAGGTTGTGGTAATGGCCAGCGAGCGCCACCGTCTCTTCGCATTCGCCCAGTCGGGCCCGCAATTTCTGGATGTTCTGGTCGAGTTCGAACAGCATGCTGCGTTGCTGGTCGTTGCGCACCATGCTCTGGAGCCAGAAAAACGAGCACACGCGAGCCCCGCGCGTCACGGGATGAACGCGGTGCAGGCTGCTCGCCGGATAAAGGATGAGGTCGCCGGCCGGCAGCTTGACTTCGTGCGATCCATAGGTATCGATCACCTCGAGCTCGCCGCCTTCATAGTCGTCCGGATCGCACAGGAACAGCGTGCAGGACAGGTCGGTGCGCAGTTGCTGGCCGCTTCCGGGCAGTGCGCGAACCGCGCCGTCGATGTGAACGCCATAGTGTTCGCCGCCCTCATAGCGGTTGAAGAGCGGCGGAACGAAGCGGGAGGGCAGGGCTGCCGCAAAGAAGAGCGAATGACGCGCAAGCGCGGCCAGCACGGTGCTGCCGAGCTCGCGGCCGACGGGCGAAGACTCCGGCAGCTGGCGATTGCGCTTGACCTGCGCGCCTTGTTCGCCGACCGTTTCGCGGCCGTCGATCCAGTGCGTGGCGTCGAGCGCAGCGCGCATTTCGCGCACCTGGATGGGACTCAGCACATCGGGCACATGCAGCATCATTTTCAGAACTCCGCAAAGAGAAAAGCCCCGGCGCAGGCCGGGGCTCGAGTTTCGCACCGTGCCGGGGCGGACCCGGCAGGAACGCATCAGAACGCGAAATTCGCGGTGATCTTCGCCGAGCGTGGCGTGCCCGGCGTATAGCGGTAGCCGCTCTTGTTGATGGCGGCCGCGTACTGCTTGTCGAACAGGTTGGAGATGTTCAGCTGGATGTCGACGTTCTTGCTGATGCGGTAGGACGCCATGGCGTCGAACACCCAGTACGAATCGATGTACAGCGGCGTGCCCACGGCGCTGTCGGTCCCGCGATGCAGCTTGCCGTTGTAGCGTGCGCCGCCGCCGATCGTCAGGCCGAACGGAAACTGGTAGGTGGTCCAGGCCGTGAAGGCGTTCTTCRGCGTGTAGGTCAGCACGCTGGTGCCGTCTGCGCTGACGCTCGTGCCGCTCTGGACCTTGGTGTCCATCGTCGTGAACCCGGCGCTCACGCCCCACTTGTCGGTAATGGCGCCTGCCACGCCCAGCTCGATGCCCTGCACGCGCTTCTTGCCGCTCTGGTAGTAGAGCGTGGTGTTGGTCGGGTCCTGCACCACTTCGTTGCTCACGTCCGTGCGGTAGATGGCACCGGTCAGCGACAGCTTGTCGCTCAGCACGTCCCATTTGGTGCCGATTTCGAAGGTCTTGGCCTTCTGCGGCAGGAAGTCGGTGCGTGCCGCGCTGTTGCCGGAGCCGGCGGCCGACAGCGAGAAGTTCGCGCCGCCCGGAGGCTGCGCAGACGTGCCGTACGCCGCGTAGATGCTGCCGTTCTTCGCAGGCTTGTAGACCACGCCGATCTTGCCGGTGAACAGGTTGTCGGAGAGCTTCAGCGACGAAGGCACCAGCGTACCGAGCGGGAGGCCGGGGTTGGTGGTGGCCGTCGACAGCGTCGCCCCCTGGAACGACGTGCTGTAGTGGTCGAAGCGCAGGCCGCCCGTGATTTGCCATTGCTCGTTGAGCTTGATGGTGTCGAAGGCATAGAGGCCGACGGTGTTGGTCACGCCCTTGCTGTCGGCGCCGCTGCGGATGCGGCTGTAGCCGTCGACGTACGGATTCGGTGCATAGAGGTTGGCCGCCGGCCACGCGCCGTTCTGCACCACTCTGCCGTTGAGGCTTGCACCGGGGGCGAAGAAGCCCAGGTTCGACTGTTCTTCACGGATCAGTTCGACGCCTGCACTGAGCGAGTGGCTCACGCTGCCGGTGTCGAACTTGGCGGTCACGTTCGTCTGGTTGACGAAAATCGTGTTTTCCTGGTTCTTGTTGGTCGGCAGGTTGCGCGTGGTCGTCCAGGTGGAGGGCAGGCCGGGAATCGGCGTGTCGAGGAACGCCGTGTTCGCAGCTGGCCGTGCGCCGGTGGCCGTGAGGCCGCCGAGCATGAACGACGTCAGCATGTAGTCCTGCTTGGTCTTGCCGTAGCGGGTGGTGTTGCGCAGCGTGATGTCCGGCGTGAAGTCGTGTTCGACGCGGGCGGTGAACATGTCCGCCTTCACGTTGTTGAAGTCGTAGGCCGTGCCGTAGAAGTTCTTCGGATCGACCGGCGCCGCGTAGTTCAGGAAGCTGCGGCGGCGTGCGCCGAGCGATGTCGGATCGGGGTTCGAGTAGCTCGGCAGCCCGATGGTCGGCACGCCGCCGTCAGGGATGTTGTCCTGGTCGACGTGCAGGTAGTCGAAGTAGAAGCGCGTGGGCGAATTCAGGCCGAGTGCGAGCGACGGTGCGATCGCGGTGTGCTTGTTCTTGATGAAGTCGCGGCCGGGAACGCCGGAGTCTTCCACCACCGCATTGAGGCGGAATGCGGCACCGATGCCGTTGGCGCTGCTGAGCGACTTGTTCCAGTCGATGCTGCCTCGCTTGTAGTCGGCACTGCCGAAGCCGATCGAACCCGTGAAGCTGTCTTCGAGCTTCGGCTTCTTGGTGACCAGGTTGATGTAGCCGGTGGGCGAGGTGCGGCCGACGTCGGTGCCCGACGGACCCTTCACCACTTCGACCTGCTCGATGTTGAACACGTCACGCGAGATCGAGCCGAGGTCGCGGATGCCGTCGACGAAGATGCTGCTGGAGCTGTCGAAGCCACGCATGAACACCGCGTCGCCCGTGTTGGTGTTGCCGTTCTCCCCGAGGAAGAAGGTGCCCACGCCGGGCGTGTTGCGCAGCGCTTCGGTCAGCGTCGTTGCGCCTTGTTCGCGGATGATCTGTTCCTTGATCACCTGGACGGTTTGCGGTGTGTTCACCAGCGGCGCGGTGAACTTGGGATTGGCCGACGTGTCGGTCTTGTAGTCGACGGCAGACGAGTCCTGCACACGGATTTCAGGCAGCGCCGCGCCTGCCTGGGCAAAGGCGGCGGGAGCGGCAATGGCCATCAGCGTTGCAGCGGCAGCGCCCGAGAGGTGTGGAACGGCGCGCGCTACGGCGTGTTTGCGGCTCTTGATGTAGGCCATGAAGTTTTCTCCGAAAAGGGCGGCGAGCAAGGACTCGACTGGCGATGTCCGCACGCGCGCTTTCGGGGGAAAACCGGGGACTGGCTGGGTGAGTCAATTTGCGGGGGATGCAAATTGATGCGAATGATAGTGTTTCTCAATACATTCGGCTTCGTCGAAATCGACTTAAGCCAAAAGTTGTGCTGCAGTTGTTGTCGATATGCAACTGCCGGGCGTCCCGGGGCGCCGCCGCTCGGTTCAGTAGACGTCGCGGCGATAGCGTCCGGTCGCCGACAAATCGCTCCAGAGCGCGTTTCCGGCAATCTGCCGCAGGGCGGCGTCCACACCCGATGCCATGCCCTGAAGGCTGCCACACACATAGACGGCCGCGCCGTTGTCCAGCCACGCACGCAGCGTGTCGGCCGATTGCAGCAGCCGATGCTGTACGTAGAAGCGCTCGGGCTGATCGCGCGAGAACACCATGTCGAGCCGCTGCAGCACCCCGCTGGCTTGCCAGGCCTCGATCTCCTCGCGGTACAGGTAGTCGTGCGCGGCCTGTCGTTCGCCGAACACCAGCCAGTTGTCATGGCGACCTGCCGCTGCGCAGGCACGCAGATGGGCGCGCAGGCCGGCCAGTCCGGTGCCGTTTCCGATGAGGATCAGGGGGCGCGCCTCGTTGCCATCGAGGCGGAAGGCACGATGCGGTCGCAGGCGCAGCGCCACGGTGTCGCCGACCGTGAGTGTCGAGGTGAGCAAGCCCGATGCTGTGCCAAAGGTGCCATCGGGATGCCGCTCCTGCCGCACCAGCAATTGCAGCTCGCCGTCGCTGTGCAGCGATGCGATCGAATAGTCGCGCGGGCGGCTCGGATCGCTTGCGACGGCGATCTGCACCAGGTCGCCGGAAGCCCAGTGGGGCATCGTGCCCGCCGCGGGCGTCAGGCCCAGATGAAAGACGGGTGCGCCGGCGCTGCCTGCATTGAGCAGTTCACGTGCGGTGAGCCGCCAGGGCGTGAATGCGCTGGCCGGATCGTCATTGGCGGCCGCAGCGTCGCCCCATCGGGCATGCCAGGTGGCCAGCGTGGTGGGGTCGCTGTTGTCGACTTCGATGCGTTCGAAATCGCGCTGGGCGCCGGCTGCGTGGAGCCATGCATCGAGCGCGCGACCGAAGCCGCAGAAGTTCTTGTACTGGCGATCGCCAAGCGCCAGCACGGCATAGCGAAGCGAAGACAGGGTCGAAGGCAAGCTCATCACGCGTTCGGCGAACACACTGGCGCCATCGGGCGCATCGCCTTCGCCGTACGTGCTGGCCACGAAGAGCGCATGGCCTGCAGAACCCAGCGTGGCGGCGTCGAGGGCGTTGAGTTCCATCACGCGCACCGAGGTGCCTGCGGCGCGCAGCTGCCGCGCCGTCTGCCAGGCGATGGCCTCGGCCTGGCCGGTCTGGCTGGCGAACAGCACGAGGGTAGGGGGCGCGTTGTCGTCGGTCGACAGCGCCGCAGCTTCGTGGACCGCAGCGGCGCGCAGCCGCCGTTGGCGCATATAGACGGCCAGGCAAAGCGCCGCATAGGCCGCCGCCGTGGCGCCCGCGCCCAGCGCGCGCAACATCGCCTCGGTCATGTTCCGGTTTGCGCACGCCATGCGCGCGTGGCTTGCGGACCGGGCGACGCATCGCCATGGCCGACGAACAGCGCGGCGACATCGTGGCGCTCTGCAAAGGCCGGGCCTTCGTCGAGCCCCAGCACCGTCAGCACGGTGGCCAGCGCGTCGGCGTGCATGCATTGCGCGTGCAGCACCGTGACGCTGGCCAATGAATGCGCGACCGGCTCGCCGCTGCGCGGATCGACGGTGTGCGACCAGCGGCGCCCTCCGTGTTCGCGCCGATGCCAGCGGTCGCCCGAGGTGGCGACGGCCATGTCGGCGAGCGCAATGCGCTGGGGAGATGCCGATTCGCTGTCGATCAGCACTTGCCATGGCTGGCCGCCGGGGCGGCGGCCGATGCCCCGCAGTTCCCCGCCGATCTCGAACAGCAGATCGGTGAGGCCGAGCCCGCGCAAGGCTTCTGCGCCGTGGTCGACCGCGAAGCCCTTGGCAATGCCCGAGAGGTCGAGCGTGATGCCTCCCGGCTGCAGCAGCGAGTCGCTTGTTTCGTCGAACGCCAGCCGCTGCCAGCCGGTGCGTGCGCGCGCCTCGGCAAGGACTTCGAGGGCGGGCGGGCCACTCGCTTCCGCGTCAGGGCCGAATCCCCAGCAAGCCACCAGCGGACCGACTGTCGGATCGAGGGCGCCCGCGCTGGCGCGCGCCCAGTGAGCGGCGCAGGTCATCACTTCGGCGAACTCCTTGGGCAGCACGTGATGCGAACCTGCGGACGCGCGGTTGAAGCGGCCGATGTCCGATTCCGGCTCCCAGTGGCTCATCTGCGCGATCACCCGGGCAAGGGCCGCCTCGATCGTCTCGCGCACTCGCTCCAGCGGAAGCATCTGCGGGTTGTCGAAGCGAAGCGACCAGGTCGTGCCCATGGTTTGCCCGTCCAGTTGCTGCAGGCTGGCGGGGTCGGCGCGGCGCGGTACGGCCGCGTTGGCGTAGCCGCCGGCGCGCCAGGTGCTGAAGGAAACTCCCAAAGGCGTGCGTGCGCCGCTGTCAGGGCATCACTTCAAGGGTGGCTGCATAGCTCAGGCGGCGTTCCTTGGCTTGCGGCACCGAGGTCTTGTTGTCCTTGGTGCTGGCGTCGAGCCAGTACATGCCGGCGGTCGGCCAGGTCACGCTGAACTGGCCCTTGTCGTCGGTCTTGAGCTTCATCTCGTCGAGCTTGTCGCGGTACTGGGTATTGCCTGTGGTCACGGTCACTTCGAGGTTCTTCGCGGGCTGGCCGTCGAGGTTCAGCGTGAAGCTGGCTTTCTCGCCCTTGACCAGGTCGGTCGGGCTGCCTGCCACGATCAACTCCAGTCCCTGGCCGATCGGCTTGAGCACCGAGGGCTTGCCCACCGTCACGAAGGTCTCGATGCGGCCCGCCGACTGGGTGATGGTGACGTCCTGTGCATCGGCGGGGATTTCCTTCGCGATGGTTTCGGCCGTGCCGCGCGCGCGCTTGTTCTGGCCCGTGGCCTTGTCCTTCCAGCTGGCGAAAGCGCCCGCATTGACCACCGCGATGCGGTAAGTGCCCGGCTGCCCGACGCTCACGTCGAACACATTGCGCAGCTTGAGCTTGGCTTCGCTCTCGGGCTTGACGGCGCTGCCGTCGGGCGCGGTGATCTGCAGGCCTTCGAGCCGCAGCGGTGCATGGTTGGCGACGAACAGGTCGTTCGACACCGCCGCGTCGACGGAGACGGTATCGGCCTTGGACAGCACGGTGCTCGAGGGCAGCAGCCAGGCGTTGTGCGCCTGGGAAGCGGAAGCGATGGCCGACAGGGCGATGGCGAGGCCGGCGGCGCGCAGGGTGAAGCGGGTCATGGAAGGTCCTTGGTGTGGTGTGCGGGCGAGGAAGGGAGGATCTGTCCGGTGTCGATCAGGGCTTGAGTTCGAGCTTGATCTCGCCGAGCTCTTCCTTGCCGGTCGCGGTCGGTTGCGCTGCCGCGGTGGGCGGCCACTGGAACGGGATGCTCACGACCTCGCGGCCGCCGACCTCGCGCGCCGCCTCGACCACCAGCTTGTAGGCGCCAGGCGCGAGCCTGGGCATTGGGTTCGTGCCTTCGGTGAAGCTCAGCTGGTGCTTGCCGGCGGGCTTGGTGGCACCGGTCACCCCGTCGATCGGCACCGCGAGTTCGCGGCCCCCGCGGCGCCACCATTGGCGCATGTCCTTGAGCCATTTCGTGCCTTCGCCTTCGGGGTTGTTCGTCTTGGTGCGCACGTCGTACCAGACGGCCAGCGTGCCCGCGACCGTGTTGTCGGCGCGTTCGATCCAGGTCGCCACGTAGGGGCGGTGGTATTCGGAGACGTTCAGCCGCGGAATCTCGATGTTGACGGCCAGGCCGGCCGCGAAGGCCGGGGCTGCGAACAACGCCGACATGGCGATCGGCGCAAGTGAATAGCGAACGTGCACTGGGAACCTCTTTTTCGGAATCAATGGATGAACAGCAGCGCGAGCAGCACCGGCACGACGAGCCCCATCCCCACCATCGGCCAGGTGAACGGCCGGTTGCCCGCGTGCATCTTGAGAATGAACAGCCCGGTGATCGAGAAGACCAGCGCGGCGCCCGCGAAGATGTCGATGAACCAGCTCCAGGCCGCGCCGGTGTTGCGGCCCTTGTGCAGGTCGTTGAAGTAGGAGAGCCAGCCGCGGTCGGTGCGCTCGTATTCGACCGCACCGTCGGCGAGGTTCAGGCGCAGCCAGGCGTCGCCGCCGGGGCGGGGGAGCGAAAGATAGATTTCGTCGTCCGACCATTCGGCCTCGTGGCCGGCGGTGCCGACATCCCAGTGCTTCTGAACCCAGGTCTGCAATTCGACGGGCAGGGGCGCCTTGCCCTTTTGCGCCTTGGCGGCGGGCAGCTGTTGTTCGAGCCGGGCGCGCAGCGCCTCGTCGACCGAGCCGTTCAGCTTGGTGATGGCCGGCTTGGCCTCGATCTGCCCCGCATGATTGAGGGTGAAGCCCGTGATGCTGAACAGGATCATGCCGACAAGGCATATCGCCGAACTGACCCAGTGCCATTCGTGCAGGGTCTTGAGCCAGTAGGCACGGCGGCGGTTGTCGGGGCGGGCAGCGGTCATCGAAGGCGCGGATTCTATCCGTGCGAATGAGAATGACTGCTATTTGGAGGGCGTTAAGTTACGTAAAGCAATAAAAAACGGGACCGAAGTCCCGTCTGTTGCGAAAGCCGGTGGCTGGCTTTATTCGAGTTCGCCCATCTGCGATTGCAGGTAGTTCTGCACACCGACCTTGTCGATCAGGTCGATCTGGGTTTCGAGGAAGTCGATGTGCTCTTCCGTGTCGTCCAGGATTTCCTGCAGCAGGTCGCGCGAGACATAGTCGCGCACCGATTCGCAATGCGCGATGCCGTCCTTGATGGTCGCTTGCGCGCCGGTTTCGGCTCCCAGATCGCAGCGCAGCAGTTCGGGCACGTCTTCGCCGATGTTGAGCTTGCCGAGGTCCTGCAGGTTGGGCAGGCCGTCGAGCATGAAGATGCGGTCCATCAGCTTGTCGGCGTGCTTCATTTCGCCGATCGATTCTTCGTATTCCTTCTTGGCCAGCTTGTCCAGACCCCAGTGCTTGAGCATGCGGTAGTGGAGGAAGTACTGGTTGATCGCGGTGAGCTCGTTCTTGAGCTGCGCCTGCAGATGTTCGATGACCTTGGGGTCGCCCTTCATGGTTTTTTCCTTGTTCTGAAAGCGGTGATTGTGAGAGGGGCGGGCGAGCACTTGCAAGCAATCCCATGCTGCGGCGGTCTGCATGCGTGTGATGGTGATACACGTTCGTATTGAGGTGGCGAAAGCCGATGGCGAACATAGCGAGCCGCAATACTTTTAATAGCATATAGCTATTAAAGTTTGTGGATTGGTAGTTATACTGATGCTTCGTTTTTTCATCAGCCACCACCAAGGAACCTTCAATGTCCCTGATCAACACCGAAATCATTCCCTTCAAGGCCACCGCGTATCACAACGGCAAGTTCGTGCCCGTCAGCGACGAAAACTTCAAGGGCAAGTGGTCGGTCGTGGTGTTCTACCCGGCGGACTTTACGTTCGTGTGTCCGACCGAACTCGGCGACCTGGCCGACCACTACGCCGCATTCCAGAAGCTGGGCGTCGAGATCTACGGCGTGTCGACCGACACCCACTTCACCCACAAGGCATGGCACGACACATCGGAAACCATCGGGAAGGTCAAGTACCCGCTGATCGGCGACCCCAGCCAGCAGCTGTCGCGCGCCTTCCAGGTGCTGATCGAAGAAGGTGAAGACGCCGGTCTCGCCTACCGCGGCACTTTCGTGATCGACCCGCACGGCAAGATCAAGACCATCGAAGTGCACGACAACGGCATCGGCCGCGACGCCGCCGAACTGCTGCGCCGCGTGAAGGCTGCCCAGTACGTGGCTGCCCACCCCGGTGAAGTCTGCCCTGCCAAGTGGACCGAAGGCGCCGAAACGCTGAAGCCTTCGTTCGACCTCGTCGGCAAGATCTAAGCGCCCCCGCGCGAAAGCCCGGGCGCTCACGAGGCCCCGGGCTTTTTTGTTCCCTGTTGATAGTTTTCAGATATCGAAAGTGAGTTCGTCATGCTCGACGCCAGCACCCAAGCCCAATTGAAAAGTTACCTCGAACGCGCCACGCAGCCGATCGAGATCGTCGCCTCGCTCGACGACAGCAAGGCCTCGGGCGAGATGCTGTCGCTGCTGAAGGACGTCGCAGAAGCATCGCCGCTGGTCAAGCTGACCGAAAGCCGCGACGACAACCATCGCAAGCCTTCTTTCTCGGTCAATCGCCCGAGCGAGAACCACGGCCCGCGTTTCGCCGGCCTGCCGATGGGCCATGAATTCACGTCGCTGATCCTTGCGCTGCTGCAGATCGGCGGCTACCCGCCCAAGGTCGAACAAGCCGTGCTGGACCAGATCCGCGCGCTCGACGGCGACTTCGAGTTCGAGATCTACGTCTCGCTCACCTGCCACAACTGTCCCGACGTGGTCCAGGCACTGAACCTGATGGCGGTGCAGAACCCGCGCATCCGCACCACGATGATCGAAGGCGGCACCTTCCAGGACGAGGTCAAGGAACGCCAGGTGATGGCGGTGCCCACCGTCTTCCTCAACGGCACAGAGTTCGGCCAGGGCCGCATGAGCCTGGAAGAAATCCTTGCGAAGATCGACACCAGCGGCGTCGAGCGCGAAGCGAAGAAGATCGCCGCCAAGGACCCGTTCGACGTGTTGATCGTTGGCGGTGGCCCGGCTGGTGCTGCAGCCGCCGTGTATGCGGCGCGCAAGGGCATTCGCACTGGCGTGGCTTCCGAGCGCTTCGGTGGCCAGGTGCTCGACACGCTGGGCATCGAGAATTTCATCTCGATCAAGGAAACCGAAGGACCGAAGTTCGCCCACGCGCTCGAAGAGCATGTGCGCGACTACGACGTCGACATCATGAACCTGCAGCGCGCCAAGGCGCTGGTGCCGGGCAAGGACCTCATCGAGGTGCAACTCGAAAGCGGCGCCTCGCTCAAAGCCAAGTCGCTCATCATCTCGACCGGTGCGCGCTGGCGCAACATCAACGTGCCCGGTGAGCACGAGTTCAAGAACAAGGGCGTGGCCTATTGCCCGCACTGCGACGGCCCGCTGTTCAAGGGCAAGCGCGTCGCGGTGATCGGCGGCGGCAATTCGGGCGTCGAAGCGGCGATTGACCTGGCCGGCATCGTGGGCCACGTCACGTTGATCGAGTTCGACACGGCCTTGCGTGCCGATGCCGTGCTGCAGCGCAAGCTCAAGAGCCTGACCAACGTCGACGTGTTCACCAATGCGCAGACCACCGAGATCACCGGCGACCAGAAGGTCGACGGCCTGGTCTACAAGGACCGTGCGACGGGCGAGTTGAAGAAGGTGGCGCTCGAGGGCGTGTTCATCCAGATCGGCCTCGTGCCCAACACCGATTGGCTCAAGGGCGTGGTCGAACTGACGAAGCACGGCGAAATCGTCGTCGATGCCCGCGGCCAGACCTCGGTGCCGGGCGTATTCGCCGCRGGCGACGTGACGACCGTGCCGTTCAAGCAGATCATCATCGCGGCCGGCGACGGTGCGAAGGCGGCGCTCGGTGCGTTCGACCACCTGATCCGAACGTCGGCGCCGGCCGAAGAAGCGACCGCTGAGAAGGTGGCGGTTTCTGCCTGATCGTTGAAGCAAAAACGGGCGCAGGCGCCCGTTTCGGCGACGCAAGGAGCTATCAAATTGATAGCTCCTTTTTTTCTTGGGGCTCAGTAGTTCAGCCGCTCGGGCCGCAACTCCTGCAGGATCGTGGTCGCGATTTCCTCGATTGACTTGGTGGTGGTCGAGAGCCAGCGGATGCCGGCGCGCCGCATCATGGCCTCGGCCTCGCTCACCTCGTGCCGGCAGTTTTCGAGGCTGGCATAGCGCGAATCGGGCCGCCGCTCGTTGCGGATTTCGCTGAGCCGCTCGGGCTGGATCGTCAGGCCGAAGATCTTCTTGCGGTGCGGCATCAGCGCCGGCGGCAGCTGGCGGCGGTCGAAATCCTCGGGAATCAGCGGGTAGTTGGCCGCCTTGAGGCCATGCTGCATCGCCAGGTAGAGCGATGTGGGCGTCTTGCCGCTGCGGCTCACGCCTACCAGGATCACGTCGGCGCCCTGCAGGTCGCGGTTGCTCTGGCCGTCGTCGTGCTGCAGGCTGAAATCGATCGCGGCGATGCGGTCGTTGTATTCCTTGCTCTTGCTGACGTCGCTGAAACGGCCGATCCGATGGTTCGATTTCACGGCCAGCTCGATTTCCAGCGGCCGCACGAAGGTGCCGAACATGTCGAGCAGCATGCCCTTGCAGCCGGTTTCGATCACTTCCAGCACGTCCATGTTGGCCAGCGTGGTGAACACGATGGGCCGCACGCCCTCGAGTTCGGCCGTGTGGTTGATCTGCCGCACCGCCTGGTGCGCCTTGTCGACCGTGTCGGTGAAAGGCAGTCGGACGTGGCGCGGCTTCATCTCGAACTGAGCGAGCACGGCGTTACCGAAAGTTTCGGCGGTGATGCCCGTACCGTCGGAAATGAAGAAAACAGTGCGTGTATGCATGGTGTAGCTCTTGCGGCCTTGTCCTGCGGCGCGCGCGACCTTGCCACGCCTACAATCCGGGCCATTATCGGGATTCCGCTTTCCCAACCCCAATTCTTTCCATGCACACCGCGACCGCACCCAAAGCAACGACAACGATCGTGCCGCGCCGTCTGCATGCAGCACCGGTTTCAACTTCTGGAGCTTTCCCATGTCTGCACTTTTCGACGCGACCGCCCTGGTCGTACCGTTTGAAAACCTGAGAATGACCGACGTCGAGGCGGTTGGCGGTAAAAACGCCAGCCTCGGCGAAATGATCTCGCAGCTGCCGCAGGGCGTGCGGGTGCCCACCGGTTTTGCGACCACGGCGCATGCATTCCGCCAGTTCCTGGCCCACGACGGCCTGGCCGACAAGATCAGCAAGCGCCTGGCCGCGCTCGACACCGAAGACGTGCGCGCACTGGCCACGGCCGGCGCCGAGATCCGCGCCATGGTCGAATCCCAGCCCTTTCCGGCCGACCTGCAGAAAGCCATCGGCGAGGCCTTTGCCACGCTGAGCGCCGGCAATCCGTCCGCCTCGTTCGCCGTGCGTTCCTCCGCCACGGCCGAAGACCTGCCCGATGCCTCGTTCGCCGGCCAGCAGGAAACCTTCCTCAACGTGGTCGGCATCGAGGACGTGCTGCACAAGATGAAGGAGGTGTTCGCCTCCCTCTACAACGACCGCGCCATCAGCTACCGCGTTCACAAGGGCTTCGAGCACGACGTGGTCGCGCTCTCGGCGGGCGTGCAGCGCATGGTGCGTTCCGACCTCGGCGCGGCCGGCGTGATGTTCACCATCGATACCGAATCGGGCTTCGACCAGGTGGTGTTCATCACCTCGAGCTACGGCCTGGGCGAAACGGTGGTGCAGGGCGCCGTGAACCCCGACGAGTTCTATGTGCACAAGCCGACGCTGCGCGCCGGCAAGCGCGCCGTGATCCGCCGCAACCTCGGCTCCAAGCTGATCCAGATGGAGTTCGCGACGCCCGAAGAGAAAAAGGCGAGCGGCAAGCTGGTCAAGACCACCGACGTCAAGGCCGAGCAGCGCAACCGCTATTCGCTGAGCGATGCCGATGTCGAGCAGCTCGCCAGGTACGCGCTCGTCATCGAAGAGCACTATGGCCGCCCGATGGACATCGAGTGGGGCAAGGACGGCACTGACGGCCAGCTCTACATCCTGCAGGCGCGCCCAGAAACGGTGAAGAGCCAGCAGCAGGGCAAGGCCGAGCAGCGTTACAAGCTGCTGGGCAAGGGCGCCGTGCTGGCCGAAGGCCGCGCCATCGGCCAGAAGATCGGCACCGGCCCCGTGCGCCTCGTGCACAACATCAGCGAGATGGACAAGGTGCAGGCCGGCGACGTGCTCGTCACCGACATGACCGACCCCAACTGGGAGCCGGTGATGAAGCGCGCTGCCGCCATTGTCACCAACCGCGGCGGGCGCACCTGCCACGCGGCCATCATTGCGCGCGAGCTCGGCATTCCGGCCGTGGTCGGCTGCGGCGACGCGACCGACCTGCTGAAGGACGGCACGCTGGTCACCGTGAGCTGCGCCGAAGGCGACACCGGCTTCATCTACGACGGCCTGCTCGAAACCGAAGTGACCGAAGTGCAGCGCGGCGTGATGCCCGAGATCGACATCAAGCTCATGATGAATGTCGGCAACCCGCAGCTGGCCTTCGACTTCGCGCAGCTGCCGAACCATGGCGTGGGCCTGGCGCGGCTCGAGTTCATCATCAACAACAACATCGGCGTGCACCCGAAGGCGATCCTCGACTATCCGAACGTCGACAACGATCTGAAGAAGGCCGTCGAGTCGGTGGCCCGGGGCCACGCTTCGCCGCGTGCCTTCTACGTCGACAAGGTCGCCGAAGGCATCGCGACCATCGCCGCCGCCTTCTGGCCGAAGCAGGTGATCGTGCGCCTGTCGGACTTCAAGTCGAACGAGTACCGCAAGCTGATCGGCGGCAGCCGCTACGAGCCGGAAGAAGAAAACCCGATGCTGGGCTTCCGTGGCGCCGCGCGCTACCTGAGCGCCGACTTCGGCGAAGCCTTCGCCATGGAGTGCGAGGCGCTCAAGCGCGTGCGCAACGAGATGGGCCTCGTCAACGTGCAGATCATGGTGCCCTTCGTGCGCACCCTGGGCCAGGCCGAGCGCGTGACCACGCTGCTGGGCGAGCACGGCCTGAAGCGCGGCGAGAACGAGCTCAAGCTGATCATGATGTGCGAGGTGCCGAGCAACGCGATCCTGCCCGAGGAATTCCTGAAGTTCTTCGACGGCTTCTCGATCGGCTCGAACGACCTGACCCAGCTCACGCTGGGCCTGGACCGCGACTCGGGGCTCGAACTGCTGGTGGCCGATTTCGACGAGCGCGACCCGGCCATCAAGGCGCTGCTGAGTCGTGTCATCAAGGCCTGCAAGGCCGAGGGCAAGTACGTCGGTATCTGCGGCCAGGGCCCCAGCGACCATCCGGACTTCGCGCTCTGGCTGGCGGAAGAGGGGATCGAGTCGATCTCCCTCAACCCCGACAGCGTGATCGACACCTGGCAGCAGCTCGCCAAGCGCTGAATCCCCCGGATTGCGGAAATCCCCATGGGGGGATTCCCGCTACCCGAGGGTGATACTGAAACGAATTGCGTATTTGATGCCAGACTTGTGAGACTCACGGGCGTATCCCGGAAGGGAAGACCACCATGATTCTTGTGAAGACGCAAACGGGCCACCAGGCCCTGAAGGACCGCTCGGTCCCCCTGTCGCCGCGGCAGCGCTCGGCCTTCATCCTGTTCGACGGCAAGCGCTCGGTCGACGAGGTGCTGGCCAATGGCATGGGCATCGCCCGCGAAGACATCGATCAGATGGTCGAACTGGGTCTGCTGGAGCCGGCGGATGGCAAGGCCGCGCCACTGGCAGCGGGCGGCGCGCCCGAAACCGTGACGCCGGCCGCACCGGCGGCGGCACCGCCATCCGGCCGCAGCAGGCAGCAGCGTTACAAGGACGCCTATCCCATCGCCACCCAACTCACCGGCAGCCTGGGCCTGATGGGGTTCCGGCTCAACCTCCAGGTCGAGGGGACCACCAGCTACGAAGACCTCCTGGCGCTGGCGCCCAAGATCCGCGCCGCGGTCGGTCCGGAGAAAGCCGCCGCCCTGGACAAGGCCCTCAACGACTGAGTGCCCTTGCCGGAATGCGAAATACAGGGCTATAATCGCTGGCTTTGCCTTGCCACACTGCGCCCGACGCTGCAGGTGGCTTTTCCTCTTCCTCGGAAGAATCCACAAGGAGTGCCATGCGTCACTACGAAATCATTTTGCTGATCCACCCCGATCAGAGCGAACAAGTTCCGGCCATGCTGGAGCGCTACAAGGGCCTGATCACGGCCGGCGGCGGCAAGGTCCACCGCGTTGAAGACTGGGGCCGCCGTCAGCTGGCTTACCAGATCAACAAGCTCAACAAGGCTCACTACCTGTGCGTCAACATTGAAGCCGAACAGACCGTGATGGGCGAACTCGAACACGCGTTCAAGTTCAACGATGCCGTGCTGCGTCACCTCACCGTTCAGAAGAAGAAGGCCGACACCGGTCCTTCGTCGATGATGAAGACGGTCGAGCGCGAAGAAGCCCGCAAGGCCCAGCAGGCCGAATACGCCGCCAACAACAACTGATGGTGTGACTGCTGCCGCTGCGGCAACGGGGGTCAATCAGCTTTTGCTGACCGCCTCGGTTGCCGAACTCGGAGCCTTGCGATTCACGCCCGCCGGACTTCCTGCCATCGATCTGAAGCTCGACCACGAGTCGACGCTTCTCGAAGCAGGAAAAGCCAGACAGGTGAAGACGGCCCTCAAGGCCGTTGCCTTCGGCGCCATCGCCGAACGGCTCGCAAAGCAGTCGATGGGGAGTCTCTGGCGTTTTCAGGGCTTTCTCGCGACACCGGGCAATGGCAAGCATCCGGTCCTGCACATCCAGGATTTTCAGCAAGATTAATTTTCGACAAGAGGTCCCCAAATGGCCACGTTCAAGAAATTCAACAAAGACAAGCGCCCGAAGCGCAACACCCAGTCGCTGCTGTTCAAGCGCAAGCGCTTCTGCCGTTTCACCGTCGCTGGCGTCGAGGAAATCGACTACAAGGACATCGACACGCTGCGTGATTTCATCAGCGAAAACGGCAAGATCATCCCCGCACGCCTGACCGGCACGCGCGCGATCTACCAGCGTCAGCTCAACACCGCCATCAAGCGCGCCCGCTTCCTGGCCATGGTCCCGTACAGCGACCAACACCGCGTCTAAGGAGCCGACACCATGCAAGTCATTCTTCTGGACAAGGTTGTCAACCTCGGCACGCTGGGCGAAATCGTCAAGGTCAAGGACGGTTACGCACGCAATTTCCTGATTCCGTCGGGCCGCGCTCGCCGCGCCACCGCTGCCAACAAGGCCGAATTCGAAGCCAAGCGCGCCGAACTCGAAAAGGCTGCGGCCGCCAAGCTGGCTGAAATGCAAGCCCAAGGCGAAAAGCTTGCCGGTTCGACCGTCAAGCTCACGCAGAAGGCCGGCGTCGACGGCCGTCTGTTCGGCTCGGTCACCAACAGCGACATCGCTGAAGAACTGGGCAAGCAAGGCTACAAGGTTGCCAAGTCGCAAGTGCGCCTGCCCAACGGCCCGATCAAGGTTGTTGGCGACAGCACAGTGAGCGTTGCGCTGCACACCGACGTGGTCGTCGAGATCACCGTCACGGTCTACGGCGAAACCGCCTGATCGCGCGGCGCCTCGCGCGCTGCCACAGAAGCCGCCTCCGGGCGGCTTTTCTTTTTGTGCCTCCGGAGTTTTCCAGTGCGTTGCACCGGAAGATCACCGTTTATTCACAACCTTGTCCACACGCGCAGCACCGTGCGCGGCTTAGCATGCAGGGTTGCAAGGGAAGTCCATGTCCGCCGCTTTTTCCTATGCCGACGGCAATCCGTCGGCCGACCGCCAGATCGCCCAACTGCGCATTCCGCCTCACTCCATCGAGGCCGAATCGAGCGTGCTGGGTGGCCTGCTGCTCGACAACAGCGCCTGGGACCGCATGGGCGACCTGCTGGTCGACGGCGACTTCTATCGCCACGAACACAAGCTGATCTACGCGGCCGTCGGCGGGCTGATCAATGCCAGCAAGCCGGCCGACGTCATCACCGTCTACGAGCAACTGCAGAACCTCGGCAAGGCCGACGAGATCGGCGGGTTGGTCTACCTGAACTCGCTCGCGCAGTACGTGCCGAGCGCGAGCAACATCCGGCGCTATGCCGAGATCGTGCGCGAACGCTCGATCCTGCGAAAGCTCGTCTCCGCCAGCGACGAGATCGCCACCCAGGCCTTCAACCCGCAGGGCAAGGCGGTCGACAAGATCCTCGACGAGGCCGAGCAGAAGATCTTCAACATCGGCGAAGAAGGCACGCGGATGAAGCAGGGCTTCCAGAGCATGGATGCCCTGGTGGTCGAGCTGCTCGACCGCGTGACCGAGATGGCCGAGAACCCGAACGACATCACCGGCGTGCGCACCGGCTTCCATGATTTCGACAAGATGACCTCGGGCCTGCAGCCGGGCGACATGATCGTGCTGGCCGCGCGTCCATCGATGGGCAAGACCTCGCTCGCGATCAACATCGCCGAGCACGTGGCGCTGAACGAGGGGCTGCCGGTGGCGGTGTTCTCGATGGAAATGGGCGCCTCTCAGTTGGCCGTGCGTATCGTGGGTTCGATCGGCCGCATCGACCAGGGGCACCTGCGCACTGGCAAGCTCAGCGACGAGGAATGGCCGCGCCTCACCGAGGCCATCGAGAAACTGCGCACCGTGTCGCTGCACATCGACGAAACGCCGGGCCTGTCCACCAGCGAACTGCGTGCGAATGCGCGCCGACTGGCGCGTCAGTATGGGCGTCTCGGGCTGATCGTGGTCGACTACCTCCAGCTCATGTCGACCAGCATGGGTGACGAGAACCGCGCCACGGCCGTGGGCGAAATCTCGCGCGGCCTGAAGATGCTGGCCAAGGAGCTCAAGTGCCCGGTGATCGCGCTGTCGCAGCTCAGCCGAGGCGTGGAAAGCCGTACCGACAAGCGCCCCATGATGAGCGACTTGCGCGAATCCGGTGCCATCGAGCAGGACGCGGACATCATCATGTTCATCTACCGCGACGACTACTACGACAAGAACAGCAAGGAGCCGGGCGTGGCCGAGGTGATCATCAGCAAGCACCGCAACGGCCCCACCGGCACCATCAAGCTGGCGTTCCTCAAGCCGATCACGAAGTTCGAGAACCTGGCCGGCTACAGCCACAACGACCAGTACTGACGTTGCGCGGCGAGGGATGGCCCGGGGCTATTTCTGCTGCGCAAGCAACTTCGCTTCAGCCGCCTGTGCTTTCACCTGCCGCAGCATGTCGGCCAGCGTCTTGCCCGGCTCGTCGCGAAAGCGCTCGGGCAGCACGTCGACCGTGTCCATGCGATCGACGCGAAAGCCCCGGAAGTCATTGCGCAGCTCGCACCAGGTCGAGAGTGTCCAGACCTTGCCCCAGTAGAAGCAGCCGAGCGGCCGTACCGTGCGCTCGCTCGCATCGCCCGACACATCGCGGTAGCTGAGGCGCAGCTTGTGATGCGCCTGCACGGCCTCGCGCAAGGTCTGCAGCCGGGCGCCCATGACGTCGTCCAGGCCCAGCGCGGGCGCATAGAGCGCCAGCGCTTCGGCCGAAACGCGCGCGGCCGGCGGCAGTACCGAGAGGATCTTTCCCAGCCCCGTCTCGATGTCGCGCGCCAGCGCCGGATCGACCCAGCTCTGCGCGAGCCGTGCCGCGGCCACGAGCGCCGAGGCCTCGTCCTGCGTGAACATCAGCGGCGGCAGCTCGAAGCCCGCACCCAGCCTGTAGCCCACGCCGGCTTCGCCTTCGATCGGCACGCCCTGGTGCTGCAGGTCGGCCACGTCGCGGTAGACCGTGCGTTCCGACACCTCGAGGCGCTGCGCCAGGAACGCAGCCGTGGTGAGCCGCCGCCCGCGAATGAGCTGCACGAGCTGGAACAGGCGGTCGGCGCGGCGCATCAGCGTGTTCCGGAGAGTTTTTTCGCGAAGTCTTCGCCGTGCCGATCGCGCATCGACAGAGGAATCTCCTCGACGTTCGCCAGGTGGGGGTGGCTGCCGAGCTTGCCGTGCCAGCTCTTCTTGATGCTCATGAAACTCCGATGTGGATCGCCACCTTGTCCGGCCCCTCGTAGGCTTCGAAATCGCTGTGGTAGCGGCGCGCGATTGTCGGGTGCGCCTCGAAATACTGCCAGATGCGCTGCCAGGTGGCGATCACCATTTGCGGCATCTCGCCCTGGCCGGTGAAGACGAGGTAGTCGCCGGCTTCGACGGCCATGCCGTTTTCGCCGCCCGAGACGGCCACGCCCACGGTCACGTCGAAGGCGCCATGGGCGTCGGATTCGTAGGCGGAGTAGGCGCTGAAAATGCGACTGTCGCCTGTGCGATGGGGCGTCGATCCGTAGGTCTGCTCGCCGAAGAAACGCCCCCACAGCGCGCCGATACGGGCCGTTGCCGGGTCGTTCTCTTCGCGATTGGTGGTGCGGACCGTGAGGCCTGCGATCTGGAAGGCGTCGTGATGTTGGCGGACGGGCTCCATCTGGTTTTTCTCCTGCGTAGGTGGTGTTCGGGCCGGGCTGCTCAGAGCGCGAGCGTTTTCAGGTCGGCCTTCATGGTCCGGGCGATCAGTGCCATGTCGGCGTCGGTGACGTCGAGCATGCCGAAGCGGAATTTGTAGCCCCATTGCCTGGGGTTCTCGATGAAGGCCAGGCGTTCGATCAGCGGTGCGATGGGCGCCTCGTGCGCGGCCGCATAGACCACGTCGCGGCGCCAGGGGACAAAGCCATCGCCCATGTCGAATTCGTAGGGTTCGCCAGTCTGCACGATGCCGATCGACACGAAGCTCTGCAGCTTGTCCGTGCCTCCGAACACCGCGGCCGGCGCGTAGTAGGCCACGCGGTCGCCCGCCGAAACGCGCTTGAGCGGTCCCAGCTTGCCGTGGCCGACCTGCATGAAGCCGAGCGGTTTGTGGTCGCGTCCGCGCCGGGCATGCTCGGCGCTGGCAACGGCGATCCAGTTGCGCTGTGCCATGGCGGTTCAGGCGAGGGCGTGCAGGCCGACTTCGTTGCCCTCGGTGTCGCGCAGGTGGGCGATGAAGCCCATGCCCGGCGGCAGTGCAGACTTGGGCGCCACGATCTGCCCGCCGGCCGCCTCGATCCGCGCGAGCACGGCATCGATGCTCGGCATGCAGTCGAGGTAGATGCGGATGCCGCTGCCCGCGCCTGCGCTGGCATTCGCGCCGGCTTGCAGGGCGCCGCCGGTGGCGGGGTCGTCGTAGGGGAACACGGCGAGCGTCTGGCCGCCGAAGTTCTCGCGGCGCAGCTTGCGGCCGAGCACGGTTTCGTAGAAGGCCTGGGCGCGGTCCATGTCGTTGACGGGAATCTCGAACCAGCTGATGGCGTTTTGCATGAAGGGCTCTCTTTCGTTGCGTTGGAAGGAGCCCTGA